>JAKEEQ010000493.1 GCA_022616515.1 Chloroflexota bacterium
CTCTTCGACGTGGCACTTAAGGCTTAGTTCATTGAACGTGGCATTTAAGGGTTCTGCCGGAGTGGTTCAGACTAGAGAAGTATCCGAACGTCCTTGTAGCCTCAAGCGCGGCTGCACATAATTGTGCCGTCTAGTCAGGACTTGCGTTGCTACCCTCGTTGCAAGCTCCCTGCTTTAGCGGGGAGTTCCTGACCTGTGATAAACCTTTGCTGGAAAGTGTTTCAACATTATACCACGTTGACGATATGGCTTTTCTTCAATTAGACTTGCGAGTAATTATTGAGGACGTGTGACAATGAGCGAGGTAACGCCGCTTGCCCAACTGGGGCGGGCCTTCGGGTTCACGCCGGAGGATTTGCAGGCCAATCGCGCCCGCCGGATAACACAGCGCCAGCGACAGAACCTGAACAACCTGTTTGTGAAGACGGTGCTAGTCGGGGTGTTTTTGCTGCTGCTGCCAGCACTGGTCGGGTTGGCGATTGTGGCGTGGCAGGGTGGCGATTTGCTGTCGCTGGAAGGGCTGCTGGGGCTGCTCATTGGCTTGATTCTGTTTAGCTTCTACGCCGTCGCCAATTATCGTGACATTGCCCTGATTTTTGACCTTTCACGCGGGACGGTGGAAATCATCACCGGCAAAATCGAGCGCACCGGGGCCTATCTCAATGTGGGCCGCCATCAGTTTTTACTGGAGGAAGCCAAACTTGACCTTATCCAGAGCGGCCTGCGCTACACATTTTATTATTTGCCAGTCTCAAAACGCATCATCGGCGTTGAGTTTGCCGAATAATTTTTAAAGGAACGGGAATGTTTCAGGATGAGTATTTCTCTTTAAAGGATAAAAAGGTTGTCGTGCTGGGCATTGCACGACAGGGCAAGTCGCTGGGACACTGGCTTCCGGGGCAGGGGGCATCAGTGGTCCTGTCCGACGTCCGCGATGCGGGGCAGCTTGCGGACGATCTGCTGGAATTTATCATGGAGTCCAATGTCAGTTTTGCGCTGGGTGGTCATCCGGTGGAACTGCTGGAAGATACCGACATGTTGTGTGTTTCCGGGGGTGTGCCGCTGAATATCCCCATTGTCGAAGAGGCCCGCCAGCGCGGCATCCGGGTCACGAACGACGCCACCCTGTTTATCGAACGCTGTCCGGCCCCGATTGTGGGCATCACGGGCAGTGCGGGCAAAACCACGACGACCACCCTTGTCGGTGAGATGGCGAAACTGGCCGGGCATACAACGTGGGTCGGCGGCAATATTGGTGACGTGCTGCTGGATAAGCTGGATGAAATCAAGGACGATCACCTTGTCATTATGGAATTGAGCAGTTTTCAACTGGAGTTGGTAGATGTCAGCCCGCCGATTGCCGTGATTTTGAATGTCACACCGAATCATCTGGACCGGCATGGGACGCTCGAAGCCTACGCCAGCGCCAAAGCGCAAATTTTCGCTTACCAGCAGGAAGGCGACCTGTTCATCTACAACTATGACGATATGATTACGCGCTCAATGGCGGAACATGCCTCGGCCAATGTGGCGGCGTTTTCCAGCTATCAACTTGTGCCGGATGGCGCATGTATGGCGGGTAGCCGGATTGTGGTGGTGGGCGAGTGTTCGCCGACGGGTGATACAAAAGTCGTCTGCGAAGTGGAAGAGATTAAACTGCGCGGTGACCATAATGTGAAAAATGTGCTGGCGGCGTGTGCCATTGCGGGCGCACTTGGTATCTCCGTTGAGGTGATGCGTGATGTGATCCGCACCTTTAAAGGCGTGCCGCATCGTCTGGAGCCGCTTGAGACGGTCAAGGGCGCGATGTGGGTGAATGACAGTATCGCGACATCGCCGGAGCGAGTGATTGCGGCGATTAACAGTTTCACGGAGCCGATTGTGCTGCTGTTGGGGGGGCGGGATAAGAACTTACCGTGGGAACAGTTGGCGCAACTTGCCGTGGAGCGCTGCCGGGCGGTGATTTGCTTTGGGGAGCACGGACAGGCGATTGCCCGCCACATTCATCAGGCCAAATTCGGGCGGGGGGATGCTGAAACGCCACAGATTCATGTAGTGGATGACCTGAAAAAGGCGGTGCGGTTCGCGGCGCGGTCGGCCCATGTGGGTGATGTGGTGCTGCTCAGTCCGGGTTGTGCATCCTATGACGCCTACAAGGATTTTGAGGAGCGAGGCAATCATTTTAAGGAACTGGTCGAGCGCCTCAAACGCCGGGATTAAAGGGTGCGGGTGTCGTAGTGATACCCATTTTTTGACTGATGAAGCAAAAATTCACCCCACCCTAACCCTCTCATCCCCTCTGTCCTTCGGACTTCTCCCCAAGAAATGGGGGAAGCGCCATTTGTCAGCGACGCTATGCAGAAAATCGCTTTATTCAAGCCATGCCGACCATCTCCCCCGTTTGTGTGGGAGACACAGAGGGGGTGGGTATGTTTGGGTTGTTTATTTGCATCCAGCGATGATGAGGTGGTGATTGACAAAACTCGCCTCGCCGGTCCCCAAATCCTGAATCTCCATCCACTCGGCGGCGGGTGGCGGCGCATCGTGCAGCATCTGCCTCAATTCCTCGATGACCGTTTCATCATTGCCCTGACGTTTCGCCCAGTCAAGAAAATTATGGCGCTTGGAGAGCTGCTCGGTGTGCAGGACGGTCAACCCGGCGTTTTCAAACATCTGCCGCCACTGGTTTTCAGTCAAGGCAAAATTGTGACCGGGGTCGCGGCGTTTCTCGAAGCCATCGACATAAGCCGCTGTGGACGGGTCTTCGGGCAGCACATGATCCTGCACCAGCAGTAATCCTCCCGGCTTCAGAACCCGCGCACTTTCGCGCACAAAGCTGGCAATATTGGGAAAATGATGGGGCGCTATGCGGCAGGTCACCAGATCAAAACCTTCATCCTCAAACGGCAAATCTTCGGCATCAGCGACTTTAAAGGAAACATTGTCGATACCTTTTCCGGTGATGTGCTGGCGGGCGGCTTCCAGCATTTTCGGGGCGATGTCAGTGACGGTGACATGGGCCACCAACGGTGCAAATTTCAACGCTGTATGACCACCACCAGTGGCAATATCGAGGACATGCCAGTTCGATTGGGAATTGGCGATGGCGATGAGGCGTTCGAGGTCGGTTCCGGTGGCGTGGGTCTGGCTGGAAACGTATCCGGCGGCGTATTGATTATACCGGTCGCGGGAAAGACTTTTGCTGTCACTCATGAGGCTGCTCCTTTATCACTTTTAGTAACAGCATAAGGGGAAATTCATTATAATTAAATCTGATATTGATTATGCCTGCTATAAGAATATTTTATAATTGGTAGTGACATATTGACGGATGAGAGATCTCTTTCCAGTTGTGATGATGCGGGACGCGATGTTCCGCGCCCCTCCGAAAATCACACACCGGAGGGGTCGGGTATACCCGATCCCCATTCGTTGATAATCTCCACTACCATTTTGTGAGGTGTTCGGTCATGGAATTTATTCAACTCGAAGCATTTGAACGGGTGGTGCGTGATGGCAATTTTACCCGCGCGGCGGATTCGCTCGGTGTCACCCAACCCGCTATCAGCACCCGCATCAGCCAACTAGAAGCGGAATTGGGCGGGAAACTGTTTGAGCGACAGGGACGACAGCTTCATCTTACCCCGCTGGGCACAACATTTTTGCCGTATACCGAGCGTATTCTCGCCATGATGGCCGACAGCCAGAAAGCCGTGAAGGATTTTCACAGCGGCAAAATCGGTCAGGTGAAAATCGCCGCACCGACGCCGTTTGTACTGGGGCTACTGGTGGATGTGCTGGCGGAGTTTCGCAGGCAGTATCCCGCTGTAGATGTCCTCATCCGCGAACGCAACAAGACCACGATTTTCGATATGCTGCATGACAACACGATTACGCTGGGGCTGGTGAATGCGCCGGTTTTTGACAACAGTTTCCGGCAAATTGCCCGTTTTCAGGACCCTATTCGAGCAGTGGTGTCACCCGACCATGAACTGGCCCATTATGGTGGCCCGCTGGGGATGGAGACGATTTACCAGCATACTATTTTTCGTGTCTCGATGTTCCCGCGCATGACGGCTTTTATTGATGATGTGGCCGAACATGGACGGCGAGGCAGCGGCGGGGCGGTGATTGCCGTGCCGATGGTGATGGCATTGCGCATGGCGAAAAAAGGGCAGGGCATTACCTTCCTGCCGGAGAGTTATGTGCAGCAGGTGCTGGACGAGGGTGATCTGGTGTTTATCGAGATTGAGGACATGCCCGCGCTCAAGAGTACGCCCGTTATCATCGCCCTCAAAACGCGCAAACTTGATATCGCGCATGAGGAATTCGTGCGGATTATGATGGAGCAGTGGCGGCATTTACTGGTTTAGCCATTCGATGACATATTTATCCTGCTTTATGAGAGAGCATTTACTACGCTGCACAGAGTATTTCCAGAGATGATATTCGTTGTCGATTTTTTTCACGCAAATCAAGAACACATCTTTGCTTATGAACGATAACCAGGAAATATCTGTCTGTGTGAGGTCTACATTTGATGCATCGCTATTCACTACATGTAAGAGCGTACATGCGTTATAGTTTTCAAAGACAGCGGTGTTGTCGTTTAAAACGGCAGTCAACACAAGCAAGGGACACTGAGAAAACTCGACTAACAGGCCGCTGGCAAAAATAAGGTTAATAGCATCTGTTGGAGTTTCTACATCGCGAAGTGTATCAAGGGTAAAAGACAAATCTGCGATAAAAGTTATAGGTTTACCGGGGATGTCGGGCAGTGGCAGTTTCATTTCGTGCTCCTTTAGTCTTCGACTGGAGGAGAAAATTCTATTTGCACAATATCTTTGATACGCCGATTTTTGTTGTCAAATATCAGCAGGAAAATTTCATCCGGCTCATAGCCTTCAATTATCAGCGCGTCGTCAAACCACTTTTCGATTGAATAACGGTACTCCTCACAGGTTGGAAGTATTCTTCTATATGCTGCGTCTCGTGACGCGGGAATCGGGATCTCTACAAATTCAAACAAATGAACGAATGCAAAATCAGAACTGTTAAGCGAGCCATACAAGTTACATGACAAACCCGATGGAAAAATAATGAAGGGTATTTTGAAGTCGGGGTTCCAAACAGGGCCATCTCCACTGGTAAGGTATTTGGTATCCCAAAAAAATAAACCCTCAAGTGGTGGCTGTACGAGTTCAAATGTTGCAAATACATTTTTAGGAATCATAACCATACCTTTATTCGACAATTCTGGTTTTTCCGATCACAATTATTGATCAGTATTCGGGCATATCAAAGTTAGAAAGTGGTAAGTATGATGCAGTTACTATCCGCATCCGAAACGCTATTTGCCCTGAAAAAGCATCTAAGTGCTGCCTCCTCTATTCAGATTGCGGTGGCGTTCCTGTCCCAATCAGGCTTAGACCAACTGAACCCGGAATTAGAGCAGGTAATTAGTCTGGGTGAGGCTTCGGAAGCAATTATTGGGCTGGACCCTGTTGTGACAGATGCAAACGCGCTGGGTTATCTGGTCGAGATAGCTGAAACATATCCAACTTTTCGTGTTTATTGTCATCATTCTGGACAGGGCATCTTTCACCCCAAATTTTACGTCCTGCAAGGTTCAGATATATTCGCAGCCATCGTTGGTTCGTCCAATTTGACAGCCGGGGGTTTCGTACAGAATGTAGAATTAAATGTGCTCATTGAAGATAGCATCGATTCAGAAGCAGCCGTAAATTCACTGGAAACATTTGTGGGTCTCAAGCAACTACCAGATGTTTCTCCCTTAACTTCTTCCATTCTGAACATATTTGAAGATTACACCAGAGCCGCTAAAAAAATTAAAAGCCCCATCAGCGATGAAATGAAGTCACTGTCGAAAATGCTTGACACGGAAATTGCTGAGCACAGGCAGGTAGAAGGCTATGAACCATTTGAAGGTTGGCTTGGGCTTGTGTTCGATTACATACAGTCGGCCATTGCAAGTGATACCTTTGAAAATAAGGATTTATATCGGTTTAAAGACGAATTTCAGCAGCGATACCCACATAACAAGCATATCGAGGACAAGATTCGGCAGCAGTTACAGATTCTGGCTAAACGTGGATACTTAGAAGATGTTGGGCGTGGGCGGTGGCGTAAACTGAAGTAGATGTCTCCACCTGACGATAATAAATCCCCGTAGCAAGCCAAAACGGTTCCAGATTCGTGCAATGTGGCCCCGCCAATTTACGGTTATTTTACGGCAAAAATGTTAGAATGTCCCTGTTTGCCGCTTCTGTGATACAGGCATCCATTCACATAAGGAGTGATGTGTTGACGTACACCGATTTTGACGAACGGGCTGTAAACACGATTCGGTTTCTGGCCGTTGATGCTGTACAAAAAGCAAATTCCGGTCATCCCGGCCTGCCGATGGGAGCCGCCCCGATGGCCTATGTACTCTGGACAAAATTTTTGAAAGTGAATCCGCACAACCCGCAGTGGTTCGACCGGGATAGATTTGTGCTGTCTGCCGGGCATGGCTCAATGCTGCTGTATTCCCTGCTGCACTTGACAGGGTATAACCTGCCGCTGGACCAGCTAAAGAATTTCCGCCAGTGGGGCAGTGAAACGGCGGGGCATCCCGAACATGGTGACACGCCGGGTGTTGAAACGACGACCGGTCCATTGGGGCAGGGATTTGGGAATGCGGTCGGGATGGCGGTTGCGGAGGCGTTTCTGGCAGCAAAATTTAACCGCGACGGGCACAATGTGGTTGACCATTATACGTACGCACTGGTCAGCGATGGCGATGTGATGGAAGGCGTTGCTGCCGAGGCTGCTTCGCTGGCGGGACACTGGAAACTCGGTAAGTTGATTATGCTGTATGATGATAATGGGGTGACGCTGGATGGTCAGGCCAGTATGATTTTCAGTGAAAATGTCCCGCAGCGGTTTGATGCCTATGGCTGGCATACCCTGACGGTGAAGGATGGCAATGATATGGCTGCCATTGAAGCCGCTATCCGTGATGCGCAGGGTGTTACCGACCAGCCTACCCTTATTTCGGTTAAGACAGTTATTGGCTATGGCAGCCCCAATAAAGCCAATACCCATCACGCGCACGGCTCGCCGCTGGGCGAAGACGAGGTGAAACTGACCAAAGAGAATCTGGGATGGCCGCTTGAGCCAGAATTTCTTATCCCCGCCGATGTACTGGCCCATTTTCGCCAGAGGGTTGAGCAGGGGCAGCAGTGGGAAAATGAATGGAATGAGGCAATCAGGGCCTATTCGGAAGCCTATCCAGACCTCGCGGAGGAATTTGCGCAGGCACTCAGCGGTCAACTGCCCGGAGACTGGGATGCGGATATTCCCGTATATGAAGAAGACGCCAGAGGAACCGCGACGCGCAATATCTCCGGTGAATTGATTAATGTGATTGCGCCGCGTGTGCCGACTTTTCTGGGGGGTGATGCTGATCTGGCGGGCAGCACCAAAACATTGATTAAAGGCGAGGGGCATTTTGCCGTCGATGGTTACAACCAGCGCAATCTGGGGTACGGGGTACGTGAACATGCGATGGGTGGTTTGAATAACGGCTTTGCCCTGCATGGCGGCATTAAAAAACCCTATACCGCGACATTTTTTGTCTTCTCGGATTATATGCGCCCGACGCTGCGGCTGGCGGCCTTGATGGGTATTGAAACGGTGCATGTCTTCACCCACGACAGCATCGGCCTCGGCGAAGATGGCCCTACTCACCAACCTATCGAACATCTGGCTGCGATGCGGGCGATTCCGAACATGGTTGTGCTGCGCCCGGCGGATGCCAATGAAGTTTCCGGGGCATGGAAGTACGCCATGCAGCATGCGGGTGGCCCGGTATCACTGGTGCTGACGCGCCAATCAGTGCCGGTATTTGATTATGAGCCGGACAAACGCATTGATCTGGTGGCAAAAGGCGCTTATGTGCTGGTCGATGCCCATGGCACACCCGATGTGATATTGATGGGCAGCGGCTCTGAAGTCGCCATCGCGGTGGAGGCGATGAAACTGCTCGCTGAAGACGGCATCCAGGCGCGTGTGGTCAGCGTACCGAGCTTTGAGCTGTTCGAAAGGCAGGATGCCGCTTATCGAGCCTCGGTGCTGCCGCCGGAGGTCAAAGCCCGTGTGGCGATTGAAGCGGGTGTTCGTTTAGGCTGGGATAGGTATCTGGGTGACGGGGTATTCATCGGGCTGGACCGCTTCGGCGCATCAGCCCCCTACGAGGACATTTACCAGCATCTGGGCCTTACCCCGGAAGCTGTGGCACAAGCCGCAAAATCACAACTATAGAAGTAACAACGGAGGGACTATATGGCAGGTAATCCGCCTGTAGATGTACAGGAATTTGGGCAGAGTATCTGGTATGACAATATCAGCCGCCGCCTGATTCATAACGGAACTATCGAAAAAATGATTGCCGAGGATGGGGTAGTCGGCATTACCTCGAATCCATCTATCTTCGAGAAAGCCATTGCTGAATCAGATGTCTATGATAATGCCATTGCCACGCTGCTGGACATGGAAATACCGCAGATATTCGACCATGTGGCTATCGAAGATATTCAAGCCGGGGCAGACTTGCTGAGGCCCGTTTATGACCGCACCAATAAGGGTGATGGTTATATCAGCCTCGAAGTGTCGCCGCTGATTGCCAATGATACGGAAACCACCCTGAGCGAGGCCAAACGCCTGTTCAGAGAGGTGGACCGCCCGAATGTGATGATTAAGATTCCCGCGACGGATGCTGGCCTTCCGGCGATTGAGGAAGCGATTTATAGCGGCGTGAATGTAAATATCACTCTCATCTTCTCCGTGAAGAATTACATTGAGGTGGCAAGGGCGTATATCCGGGGATTGGAACGCCGCCTGCAAGAAGGCAAAGATGTAGACAGCATCGCGTCGGTTGCCAGTTTCTTCCTGAGCAGAATCGATTCGATGGTGGATCAGCAGCTTGAGAGCAACATTCTGGCCGCTCAGGGGCGTGATCTGGATCGCGTGTCGGCTAATCGCCGTCTGCTGGGTAAGGCGGCAATTGCCAATGCTAAACAAGCTTACCTCGAATTTAAGAAGTTGTTCGAAGGTGAGGAATTCGCCGAACTGCGCGATGCCGGGGCGATGGTTCAGCGACCATTGTGGGCCAGCACCGGCACGAAAAATCCGGCCTATCCCGACACGATGTATGTTGACGAGTTGATAGGTCCGCATACGGTCAACACGGTTCCCCATGAAACGCTGTATGCCTTCAAAGATCATGGCACAGTTGGCCCGACACTTGAGCAGGACAGTGACGAGGCGGGCGATGTGCTGGATATGCTGGCGGAAGTGGGCGTCGATATTGACCGGGTGACCCACATGCTTCAGGTCGATGGCGTTGAAAAATTCGCCAAGTCCTTCGAGGAGTTGATGAAGGCCATTGAAGGCAAGGTCAAAATGCTGAAGGCGGGAGTCATCCAGCGCCAAACGGGCGTTGTTGGAGCCTATGAGCCTGCCATCCGCGAAGAGATGGAGGACATGAAAGATGCTCCCAAACACATCTGGAATAAGAACGCCGCATGGTGGAAAACGGACGGCGATCACAAGTCTGTCATCAGTAACCGTTTGGGTTGGCTGACGGTGGTCAGCGATGGCCGGATTGACCGCGAACGCCTCAAGCGGCTGCAAAATGAGACGAAAAATGCGGGATTGCAGCATGTGGTTTTGCTGGGGATGGGAGGTAGCAGCCTCGCCCCGGAGGTGCTGCAAACGACGTTTGGCAATGCGGATGGTTTCCCGGAACTGATTGTGCTGGACAGCACCGTGCCAGAACGGGTCAATGATGTTGCCAGCGCGATTGACATCCGTAGGACGATGTTTATCGTTGCCAGCAAATCCGGCGGCACGCTTGAGACACGCTCATTCTTCGACTATTTCTATGAGAAAGCTGTTGAGCAGATTGGCAGAGATGCAGCAGCCAAATGCTTCATTGTCATCACCGATCCGGGATCGGCATTGGTTGACACCGGCAACGAGCGCGGAGTCGCTCATGTCTTTGAAAATCCGAGTGATATTGGCGGGCGCTATTCGGCACTGAGTTATTTCGGGCTGGTTCCGGCTGCCATGATCGGACTGGACCTTGAGCGCCTGTATGAAAGTGCGGAGCGGATGGAACATGCCATCGGACTTGAAGTTCCCGCTGCTGGTAACCCGGCCCTGTGGTTAGGGGTTGTTATCGGGGTTATCGCGGACAGTGGGCGAGATAAGGTCAGCATCATCGCATCACCTGAAATCGCCAGTTTTGGCGCATGGGCGGAACAGTTGATTGCGGAAAGCATCGGCAAGGAAAATGAAGGCGTGGTGCCGGTTGTGGGTGCGACGGTTGGCAACCCACATGATTATGACGATGATCGGCTGTTTATCTATCTGCGGTTAGACCAGCAGCTTGACAGCAAGGTCAAAGCGCTCTGGGAAGCGGGACATCCCGTTTTTACCATCGAACTGCGTGATGAATACGATCTCGGCGGGGAATTCCTGCGATGGGAATTTGCAACAGCGGTGATCGGGCAAATGCTCGCCATCAATCCCTTTGATGAGCCAAATGTTGCCAGCGCTAAAAAGAACACCGACGAGCTGCTGGGTATTTATCAAAAGCAGGGCAAATTCCCGACCAGCGATCCGGTTGTGGTTGAGGGGGATGTGGCGCTGTATGCGGGCGAACGGACCAGTGAAATCCTGAATCGTATCTGCACACAGCGCAACTATAATTCCAGCAATCTGGCTGGTCTGCTGGCAGCACATATTGGGCTGGCGCGTTCCGGTGAATACATCAGTTTGCTGGTGTATCTGAACCCGGATGCTGAGACTCATGAGACGCTGGAGGATATTCGCCGCCGCCTGCGCCATACCACGCAGCGGGCAGTCACGGTGGGCTATGGTCCGCGCTATCTTCACTCCACCGGGCAGCTTCACAAAGGCGGCCCCAATACGGGTGTGTTTATCATCATCACGGCGGATGATAAGGTCGATCTGGATATTCCGAACCGGCCCTACAGCTTTGGCACCTTGAAGATGGCACAGGCGCTGGGTGATTTGCGTTCGCTTCAGGAGAATCGCCGCCGCGTTGTTCATCTGCATATTTCCGGTGATGCACAGGATGGGCTGGCGAAAATCCGTGAGGCAATTGCGGCTACCGAGGAAAAACAGATTTAGATTGGTAATGGGACGCGGTGTACCGCGCCCCTCCGAAAAACGACACACCGGAGGGGTCGTGGTATACCCGATCCCGCCTCCCGCTGAAAAAAGGTGAAATGATTTAATGGCACGTTTTGACCGCCTGCATGTCTACACTACAATTCTGTATACGGGAATGGTTCCGCTTTACTATCATCCCGATGCCGAGATAGCCTGCAAAATCGCCAGCGCATTGTATGAAGGAGGATGCCAGCTTCTGGAATTCACCAATCGGGGTGATTGCGCCTATGATGTGTTTCGCGCCCTGCTGCAACATGTCCGGCAGGAATGCCCGTCGATGATTCTCGGTGTGGGGTCGATTGAGGATGCGCCAACGGCGGCGTTGTTTCTGGCGAGCGGGGCAGACTTTATTGTGGGGCCAACCTTCCGCGAGGAGATTGCGCGGTTATGTAATCGCCGCAAAATCGCCTATATACCCGGTTGTTCGACTGTCAATGAAGTTGCCACCGCCGAAGAATGGGGAGCCGAGATCGTCAAGATATTTCCCGGCGAGGCGGTAGGCGGGGCATCGTTTGTGAAGAGTCTGCTTGGCCCGCGTCCGTGGAGCACCATCATGGTCACGGGGGGCGTCAAGACCTCTCAGGACAATCTCAGAGAGTGGTTTGACGCGGGTGTTCGTGCCGTCGGGCTGGGCAGCGGCTTGATCCGTCAGGATGTGGTGGATAGCGGTGCTTTTGACCGATTGGCAGCGGAGACGGCAATGGTTTCTCAGTTTATTCGGACGTTAATTAACTAGCCGATAGCCCTGTCATCTACCCATCAATACGGCCTGTTTACGCTGCTGGATCAACGCTTTGTAGAACGCCAGCAGTTGCTGGTCCTGTTCATCGCCCCAGAGCATCGGGGTGCGGCTAATATGTTGACCAAATCCATCTCTGGTGGAATGTTCCTGCGAGAGACCCACTTCGGTGCCATAGTAAATGATCGGAGGTGACGGGAGCTGCATCTGATACTCGGCTGCTGCCATTAGTGCTGCTTGATGCCCACCGGCAACGTAGATCAGACGATCCATGTCGTGATTATCAAGGAAGGTGGGCATGATAAAGGTGTGCTGGTCAAAGCAGGCGGCGTGGCGTTCGCGGAAGGTATCGAGGTCTGCCAGACTCATGCTTTGCCACCCGAAAGTGCGGCGGATTGCATCACTGAGATGAAAATCCAGACACCCGTCCAAAACACCCTGATAAGCTTGCACCGCATCCGGGGCGTCGATAATCTCGCCAAAACATAAGCTATCGGGTTTGATCGCTTTGCAGGCTTTCTGAAACTCCGCCCAGAACTCAGGTCCGGGGCCGTTGGCGTAATCGAGCCGGTAGCCATCAATGTCGAATTCTTCAAGCCAGTAGCGGGCGATGTCCAGCATCCACTCGCGGGTTTCTGGATTGGCGAGGTTGAGTTCGGGCATCGTCTTGACATCGAAAAAAGCCCGGTAGCCGAATTTTCTGGTGGTATCAAAGTAGAACCAGTCTCGATAGGGGCTGGCCGGGTCGTTTAAAGCCGACAAAAAGATAGGATGCTTGTTGGAGACATGATTGCAGACGAGGTCCAGCAAGACGCGGATGCCTCGCTCATGGGCAGCATTGATTAACCCGCGCAGGGCCTCATCGCCACCCAGACGCGGCTCGGTTTGTTGGTAATCCAGCGCATCATAGCCGTGATGAGAAGGACTAACCCAGGTTGGACTGAGCCAGATGCAGTTGGCCCCCAACTCAGCGATATAATCCAGCTTCTCAACGACGCCCCACAGCGTACCACCACAGATGCCATCAAGTTCGGCGGTTTGAAGCCAGCTTTTGCCATTGCCCGGATAGAAGCGGTCAACGAATATTTGATAAATGATGGCATCGTAGGCCCATGCTGGTGGGGTATAGGTGTCAACGTGATAAGCAAAAGTTCTTGGCGTTTGCCCCGCATCCATGCTGTAATGATTATCGGGGAGGGTTTGTTCCGCAAAAAAAGCGGCGGCGGCGGCTTCTGCGGCCAATTTTGAATCCGGGTTGTCGGCATAATGTTCGGGCGTATCACTGTTCCAGCCGCTAATCTGGTAGCGCACCAGAGTTCCGTCCGGCTGGGGAGGCAGCGTTGCCGACCAGTGCTGGACATAACCCCATACGAACGAGTCCCACTCAATGGAATCTCGATTAAAGACAATGATGCTGCCATTGTGTGCTGTATCCCGCTCCGTAACCGGGAGGCTGCCATCGGTGGTGTAGCAGGCAATCACCGTTTCCGGGTTGAAATCGGGTCCGGTGGTGACAGAGAGCATTACGGCTTCGCCCGGTTTGGGGTCACGGGGATTGATCTCGAAGTTGTGCTGCAATCCGCGCCGCTTTGCGCGATGATGTACCAGTTTCAGTTCGTCGGTGGCAAACGTTCCAAAGATAATATCCACGTTGTTATCCTTTAACAGCGCCAACGGTCAGGCCGCCCACGATGAAGCGTTGTAAAGCAAGATACAGAATGACAATCGGGATCGAAGCCACCAGTGAACCAGCGGCAAACATACCCCACTCGGTTGAGAATTCGCCGCCGTCCACAAAACTGAACATCCCGACCATCAACGTCCAGTTCTCCCGTTCGCTGAGGATAATGCGGGCCAGCAAAAATTCGTTGAATGTCCCGACAAAGGCCAGCAAACCAACCACGGCTAGAATGGGACGCACCAGCGGAAAGATCAAATACCAGAAGCTTTGCCAGTAGGCAGCGCCATCCACCAGGGCCGACTCGTCAATATCACGCGGAATCGTGTCGAAGAAGCCTTTCATCAGCCAGATATTCATCGCCATACCGCCGCCGAGGTAAATCAAGATTAGCCCGCCATAGGTATCCAGTCCCAACATGGGAATGTGTTTGCCGAGTTGCAGCAGCATCAAATAGAGCGCGACCATTGCCAGCAAGTTGGGGAACACTTGAATCAAGAAGATGGTCAGCAGCAAATTGCGACGACCCCGGAAGCGGAAGCGTGAGAACGAATAGGCACTCATGGCGGTGATTAACAGGATCAGAATCGTTGAGATGCTCGACACAAGCAAAGAGTTACCCATCCAGCGCCAGAACAAAATTTGCGGATTGTCGAACAGGTCACGATAGTTAACGAGCAGGTCGCTAATACTGGCAACATCATCAGGGATGAGGCGCTGGGTAACCATTGAGCCGTTGGTGTTAAAGGAGGCGGAGATAATCCATATTACCGGAAACAGGGCAAAAAAGAGCGCCAGCACAATGAAGAAAAACCGCCCGATATTCAGGATGATGTTGCCGTAGGGGTAAGATGAATTTTCGGTGATCTCGCGCGAAATCACCGTTGGTTGTTCTCGTATCAGTGATTCAGACATTTTCGCCAATCTCCTCCCAGCGGCGTGTTAAGCGGAACTGAATAAGCGTCAAAAAAGCCACCATCAAAAAGATCATGACGGCGATGGCGGCTGCAAAGCCAAAATTGCGAGTGCCATCCGCACTGAAGGCATAACGATAGGTATAGGTCATCAGGTTATCGGTGTAGCCAACCGGCGGGGCATTCGTACCCGGAATACGCGGATTACCCTCGGTAAGTGCCTCAATCAGCAGGTAGTTGTTGAAGTTGAAAATAAATGAGGCGATGAGCAGCGGTCCAACCGATACGAGCAGCAGGGGCAGTGTCAGGTTCCAGAATTTGTCCCAGCGGCTGGCTCCATCAACCTCGGCTGCTTCGTAAATGGTCCCCGGAATGGATTGCAAAGCGCCACTCGTGATCAGCATGAAGTAGGGATAGGCGAACCACAAATTAACCAGCAGGATCGAGAGTTTCGCCCAGAGAGGATCGGTCAAAAAAGGCGGTGCATAGTCGAACAAGTCGAGCATGGTGGCTGGAATGACGCCGACACGACCGTTAAGCATACCCCGCCACATCAAAATGCCGATCATGCCGGGAATGGCCCATGGGATAAGCAGCATCGACCGGATGTAGCGTACACCCCGGATGTCATCGGTGAGGATGACCGCCATAAACAAGCCCATCGCGAAGGCAGTGAGGACCGAAAAGAAGGCAAAACTCAGCGTCCACAAAAATATCTGGAACAGTGGGCCGTCAATCAAGGTGCTCGTGAAGACTTCAGTATAATTTTCTGGACCAATGTTCACCCAGTAGCCAAGCGGAGCGGTTGTATCATCGGCTGCCACAAAATCACCTGTAGCCGGGTCGGGGAAGAACAGCTTGTTGCGTGTTAAATCGGTGAGGGTTTCGGTTTCCTCGCTGTAGACCCAACGCTGGCGATAATCACCGGCCTGCTCCTGCGCCTTGACGAAAATCGGCGTCAAGACGCTGCCAAAGTTGGTTGATTTAAATGCCGGATCGACAAGGGCCTGCATGGTCGCGCCGCTGTTCAAGCGCTGGTATCTCTCAAAGGATTCGGGCGCTTCGGCGAGGACGGGGTCTTCCATGAGAGGTTGACCGGGAATGGCGAAGTAGGTGCGGTCATCGCTTTGCAGCCACAGGGCATAGTCGCCCGCCTCATCGCGATAGGCCACCCAATCATAATTGGTTGAACCTTCGACCAGATACCGCTCTTGTTCGAGCAATTCGACTGCTTCGGCGCGGGTGCGGCGGGTATCGCTGCTGTTATAGGGAACCCGGAAGTCAACCGGGGCTGATGTGCCGTCCGGGGCAATAAACAGACCCTGATCGAGATCAGCTTTGTATTCGACATAGCTGGCCCGGTCAATCAGCACGTCTTCATCTTCATCATAAATCCAGCGTTGTTGATAGTTGCCAGCTTCGCTGCGCCCGCTGATGCCAATCGGACTGCTTTCGTCACCAAACTGAGTGTCTTTAAGGGTTCCGCTCTGGGGATCAAGGGCCTGCATTGCCTGAAAAAAAGCCGGACCCTCGGCAAGCATGTAACCCTCAAAGGTGGCGGGCAGCCCGTCGGGGAATTGGCGGGCGCTTTCGGTATACGGCGGATCACCGCTGGCGAAAGGTTCGACGGCTTGCAGCGGCTCCCCCTGTTCGACAAAATAATGCTGGCCGCCGGTAGCACTGACCAGCCACAGGGCATAATTACCTGCCTCATCAACATACGGCGACCAGTAGTAACTGACTTCACCGGCGGGCAAGAAACGACGCTGTTCCAGCAGTTCAATGGCCTCCACCTTCGTGAAGCGGTGTCCGTCTTTAAAATTGGTGGTCGAGACAAACAGTGTATAAATCAATGGATACACGGCAACCAATACGAGGAGAGCCAGCGAGGGCGTCATCCAGCGCAGCGGGATCGTGTTCGGGGCCAAATTAATGACATTCACCAGCAGAAGTGTGATGGCGACGGCAACTGCCAGAAACCAGTTACCATCGTCGTAGAGCGCGGCAACCAACTGCACCGCAAAAACATCAATCACTGCCAGCAAAACCAACCGGGCAACAAGGGTGACGACGGGTGGAATAGCTTGTATTCTAAGTATACTGTCTGAAATAGACCGGATCATTTTTAAGTCTCCACAAAATATTGCTTCGGAGATTATTTGACGGGTAGGAGACGGGCCTGGCCTGTACCAGACCCGCCAAAGATTCTATTCGGCAACATCAACCGATAGAAGGTTTGTTGTGCTGTCGAAGGAGAATGTCACTTCTGCCCCATCCGCCGCAACGGAGAAGGGGATGTTAGCTCCATCCCGCGCTCCATCCGCACCATAATTCACGTCCCATGTCTGGTTCAAGGCAGCCTTGACCTCATAGTCACCAGCGGGTAATGCGGTTGTCGTCAGGGTATAGACGCCATCGCCATCCACATCTTGCAGCCACGAGAGCAGGCAGTCTGGTGCCCAATCGCCGGGGCAGCCCAGCGCGGCCTGATAGCTGCCGGGGGCCGACACGATAAAATTATTGACGCTGTCGGCTACCCAATGGGTCGCTGGATCGTACAGGAACACAACATTGGTCGTTTCTTCCAGCGAAAAAGTGATGTTGGCACCATCACGTGCAGCACCAGCACCATAATTTTCGTCCCATGTGCCATTCAGCGCGACTTTGTATTCATAGTCACCAGCCGGTAACTCAAATGACGCCTGCCAGATGCCATCATCTTCGCCAAGCACCATCAGCGTATTCTCGCAGGCCGGGTCCCAATCGCCAGAACAGCCCGCTGCCACCTGAAATGTACCGGGTAACCCAACAGTTTCGCCAGTTTCGGAGGTGGTATCGCCCACGACTTCACCTGCGATGAGCGCACGGATAGTGGTTGCGGCATCAGAGAAGGCGGTTGTCGCATCCTGCTCAAGCCGGATGACAAATTGCTGCGCACC
>JAKEEQ010000050.1 GCA_022616515.1 Chloroflexota bacterium
TCATACAGCATCACCCCAACGGCAAATAGATCGCTGGCCGGTGTCGCCTGTTCGCCCTGAATGACTTCCGGGGCCATATAGGGGATCGTACCAGCGGCGGCGCGGGCCTGCTTGCTGTCCATTGCCAGCCCAAAATCCAGCAGGCGCAGCACTTCGTTATTCTCCACCTGCACATTGCCCGGCTTCAGGTCGCGATGAATGATTCCCCGCCTATGGAGGTAATCAAGCGCTTGCAACAGTTGCAGCACGAGATTGATGACGCCTTCCTGCGTGAGATCACGGGCCGCTTTCACCAGCGGGCGCGGGTTTTCCAGCAGGCGCATCGTGAAATAGGGCTGGTGTGCTTCGTCAAAACCATAATCCAGCACACTCACAATGTAAGGATGGCGTAATCCCGCCAGCGTTTTGAACTCCTGTGCCAGTGCCAGCCGGTGGTCAATGTTATCCGATTTGGAATTGAACTCCAGATCAGCCGCATCCGACAGCACCTGTTTGAGGGCAACTTCTTGCCGGGTCAGGCGGTCATGAGCGCGATAGACGACCCCCATCCCCCCGCGACCGAGTTCTTCGAGAATAACATATCGATTGTCAACCGGCGCTGGCATACAAATCCTTACGATACGATGGCGACGCTTCTCAATGGTACTGAGTGTAATGCCTATTTGCCACAATGTGAACAGGCTGCAAGTACATTGGTTAAAGAATCGTTATGTCCGAGAAACTACGAACAAGTTGTCATTCACATCAATGCGTACCTAACGGACGTCCCGTTGGGCGTCCCATGCGTGTAAACTTAAGGGCAGCCTCAAATGGCGTCATTAAGCCCTCACCCCCAACCCCTCTCCCACCGGCAGTCGCAGAGCGACTTGGTAGGAGAGGGGAGGTCCTGGCACCAGCGCTCCCGCGTTACCTCCCCCTCTCCTGTGAGGCACGAGCGGGGGAGGGGGTCAGGGGGTGGGGGGAGTTTGTCTGCTTCTGAGGCCATTCTTCCTTATCTATACACCTAACGGACGCCCCGTTGGACGTCCCTACAAAAACCCACGCCTCCCGTAGGGACACAGCAGTGCTGTGTCCGCCGCCGAAAACGGAACCAAATCTAGAGTCGATGACCCGTCGTTCGTACACTTTATGTCCTCTCTTTCGTAGCCATTTTCCCCCGGCAGTGCCATAATTGCATGTTGCTGAAAGGAGTATAGCTGATGATTAGCCGCATCTGGCATGGCTGGACCACGCCGCAAAATGCAGATGCCTACGAGAATCTGCTGAGAGAAGAGATTTTTACCGCCATACACGGTCGTCAAATGCAGGGTTTTCAGGGTATCCAGTTGTTCCGGCGTGATGTGGGCGGGGAAGTCGAGTTTATCACAGTTATGTGGTTCGATGATCTGGATTCCGTGCGCACATTCGCCGGGGACGATTATGAAGTCGCCGTCGTGCCACCCGCAGCACGTGAACTGCTGGTTCATTTCGATGAACGTTCGCAGCATTATGACGTGCGTGAAGTGCGCATGGTAGAGTGATGTACCAGTCAGAATATCCTGAGATTAATCAGTTACTCGATGCACTACTGGCTGATATTCAAGACGTCTTGCAGGAGAGGCTCGTCGGATTGTATCTCTACGGGTCGCTCGTATGGGGTGATTTTGATGTGGACATTAGCGACATTGATCTGATGGCCGCCATCGCCAGTGACATCACCCGTGATGAATTTAATGCGCTAAAAGCAATGCACGATAATATCGCCGCCCGTTTCCCGGTGTGGGACGGCAGAATTGAAGTCCAGTATCTCTCGACGGCTGGCCTGAAGACGTTCAAGATGCAGTCCAGCCCGATGGGAAATATCAGCCCCGGCGAGCCATTTCACATTATCACGGCAGGCCGGGAGTGGTTGATGAACTGGTATTTTGTGCAGGAATTTGGCATTACGCTTTTCGGCCCACCCCCTGAAACGCTGATTGACCATGTGACTCACGACGAATTCATCCAGCGCGTGCGAGATGATGCGGTGGCGTGGCATGAACGCATCAACCACCTCACCGATACCACCGCCCAATCCTACGCCATCTTAACCCTGTGTCGCGGAATGTACACAGTCACACATCGCCAGCATGTCTCCAAGCGAAAGGCTGTCGAATGGGCAAGCACTGAGTTTCCCGAATGGTCCACTTTGATTCAAAACGCCTTCATCTGGCGCAAAAATCCATCCTATGGCACAGCCAACCTCGCTGAGACGCAGCAGTTTGCCCGCTTTTTGATTGAACAGAT
Organism: Chloroflexota bacterium; assembly: GCA_022616515.1. Classification (GTDB taxonomy): domain Bacteria; phylum Chloroflexota; class Anaerolineae; order Aggregatilineales; family J027; genus JAKEEQ01. Next base: position 2,266 of record JAKEEQ010000050.1, read on the forward strand.
TCTTACACGGAACTGAACGGAATCAGGCTTTCTCACCGTTGGGTGTACGAACGCTTGTCATCGACTCTAGATTGGGTTCCTTTTTTTGCGGCGGACACAGCACTGCTGTGTCCCTACGAAAACCCGCGAGTAGGGACGCCCAACGGGGCGTCCGCCGGAAAAAGTACCGGAAATCATTGATCAGAGCCGACTCCGTGAGGATTACTGGACTTACAAAAATCGGTTCCCGTCCCTACCAAGAGACAACCCAATTGTTAAATCCGCGATAATTCCGACCACAACTTGCGGAAGGCAGATTTATAGTCATCATACAAACTGAAGCGTGGACGACTGCGTAAATCATCCGGCGGTTCGACATTTTCCGCCAGCACCACCATCACTGGCTTGCGCTGGTCACGAAAATACTGCCACGACTGCTCGACGTGCTCCGAATTCAGGGCCGCCTGCGATAGTACCACCACCATCTTCTTGCACTGGTCCAGTGCCGGATGCACACCCCCGGCCCAATTAACTTCGTCGCGGGTTTCGCCGGTGTCGGCCCACGTCGAAATCCCCAGCTTATCCAGATCATCGGCCAGCCGTTGAATCAACTCGTCATCTTCGGCCACGCCCACCACATAGGTTGCCGCCTCAATTTTGATCTTGGCTGCCCGTGACTTGCGGCTGATGCCGGATTGATCGACCACTTGAATAGCGTCCGGGCGCTCAGACTCGTTATGAAGATGGGTTTTGCCCATACGATAGACCGTGCCACCACAGATGGGACAGGTTCCGCGTGTGCCGGGGCGTCCTTGACTGGTCCATACTGCCTGCGGGTCTTCGATATCAACCTTCTCCCGGCAGGACATGCAGTACCCTTCAATCGGTTCGTAATCTTCATCTTCATAAATGTCGTCGTGCAGCATACTCATGGGCGCGTGGTCCTCGATTGCAAGGTTCAGGTTCTACAAAGGTAGCATATTTTTGCGAAATCGCACATAAAAATTCAATCAGTGGCTGCGAATTTTTGCCGACCTGTATACAATTGAGCAGATGTAAGAAAGGATGCAAAAAGATGATTTTTGATACAATTCACGCCCTACTTCGCCTGATCCACATCCTCGCTGCTGTTGGCTGGGTTGGCTTCGGCGTGTTTCTGGTACTGTTTGTCGATCAAGCCTACAAGCGCTTGCCTCAGGAAAAGGGACGCCAATTTGTGGCGAACCTCTTCCGCTACTCCAAAATAGATGTCGCCATGCCTATAACCAGTCTCACTACGACACTCGCCGGAATTCTGATGTATATCTACATCTATGCTCAAGATGGCATGGATGGCCCCCGAATCATTTATCTCTCCGAGGCAGGCAGCTACATACTGGCGCTGGGAGCTTTACTCGGTATTGGGGCCTTTGGTCACGGGGCCGGGGCATTGGGGCCACGCACCAAACGGTATCTGGAACTGGCAAATGCCGCCGGTGATAATCCATCTGAGGAACAGGCCGCCCAGATGGACGCGCAGTATGCCGATATTGCCCGCCACTCTAACATAAGTGTGATTATGATGGTGCTGGCGCTGGTATTGATGGCCTCCGCCCGTTATGCATAACATTTTAGGGGATGGTGGCGATTGTGATGTAGCACGCCGATCATAATCGCCACAATGACATCAATTCAGCGACTTCGCAAACTTTCCGAACTTTCCATCCGGTTCAGGGCCACGATACTTGAAGTGTCCCACAACGGTTGCGCCTTTCTGCTCGAATGCCGCTGCCATCTGCCGTAACGTTGACCCGATAGCCACTTTGTAGGTGCAAAATACCACAACCTTCTTGCCATCTAAATCGCCGAGTTCTCTGATAAACCGCAGCGAGGCTGGTGTCGGGTGCTGTTTGACGATGAACCAGCCCTTGACCCACGAACCAACACAGATGAGGTCTGCTTCTGTCACATCGGTGGGGTTGGCCTTGTTAACCGATTGAACCCGGCACTCGTGACCCGCGTGTTCCAACGTTTTACCCATCGCTTCAGCCGCTGCGGCAGTTGTGCCGGTGCTGCTGTCGTAGACAATCTCAATTTTCACGGGATTTCCTCCTTAACTCAAATCTAAGTATAAGGAGGAACCTTCACCGGCTGTGTGGTCATTTGTCATTTCTGATACCACCGTTTGCCATATTTTTCCTACAAATCATCCACCAGCGTAAACTCAATCGTCATTTGCTCCAGAAATTCCGGCTCCCATGTCTCTACCGGGATTTGATACGTGCCATCTTTCTTCAACAGCAGCGCTTGAACCAGTGACTCGATCATGGCGTCCGACTCAATCTCGCGAATAAAGCCGTTGATCAGCCGGATGAGCAGATTGATTTTGCCCAACTCCGGGTAATCACCCGAAATCACAATCCGCGCATTAGTCTTGATACCGTATTCCGCCCCGGCATTTTTCCAGGGATTGCTCAGGTCCCGGATAGGCTTCACCGAAATATTTAACCCCTCACCAGTCTCACAGCGAACCTGCCCCGGTACGTTCTCCGAGACCTCAAATCCCACAATCTTAAAGCCATCCAGTGCCCGCAGCACGTCATCCAGCAGTGTACGTGGGGTTTGCTCAGAGTAAATCCAGATGGTGTATTGCGATTTCACAGGTTATGTCCTTCATATTGATGGGACTGTTGCGCTTTGCGTGGTACACTCTAAAGATATACAACCGTTAATTAGCTGGAGAGATTGTCTGTGCCCGATTTTGTCTACACACGCCATGCTGATGGTGTGCATGAATTTGTGCTGGAAGCCAGCGGCAAAGAAGTCGTGGATGACTTCTACGATCAAATTGAGGTCATTTTAGAACACCATCCGTCCGATGAACCACTGCTGTTGTATGTTGACGCCAGCAGGTCTGGCTATATGCCTTTTGAAAAAGCGTCTGAACGACAGTATCGCATCCGTGAATTGTATCAAACGCCGGTTTATGGCAAATTGGCCGTGCTACACGAAAACGAACTGCTCAATCACATGATTGAAACATGGCTTGAAGCCCTTGACATGCGCCTTGAATACGCGATATTCAACGACCCCGACAAAGCCACTAACTGGCTACTGGAATAAGGTAAGAGGGCACGGGATGCCCTCTTTTTTATCGTTATTCACCCGGCGCGGTCATACATTCGCCAGCAAAATAATCACAACTGACATTATCCACCATTTCGCCATTAATCAGGGCATTCACCCAATCCACCACGCGCACACCCTCAACCTCATAGGTGTAGAATTGTGGCAGGCTCAAGATGGTGTGCACAGGTCCACCTGCTGTATAGGTGTAAAATTCACCGCCCACCGCATTGCGAATATCGTTAAAATTTAGAAATTGCTTCTCGGCCAGCGTGGTTGGGGTCGGGCCGAGGATTTCATTGAAGAAAATCTGGACTTCGTCGGCTGCCGTGTTGTACTGTGCAATCGTGACGTTCGGGAAGCGCAGTTCGTTGGCAACGTAAAAGTCTTCAAATGTCAGCGTTTCATTGGTTTCATCAGCATATTCTTCCCAGTCAGGCAAAATACTGGCGGTATCCCAGGCTGAGAAAACCTGACCGATTGTTTCATTGCGATAGCCACCCGCCCCATCACCCAGATGTATCACACTGGCATCGCTGTAATGCTCAGCGACCAGTCCGGTATGAAACGCCGAGCCGAGTGCGCCCGCGCTGCTGCCAGTAACGACCACTGTGCCTGGGTTTTCAACGTTTTCATAAACCCACGCCAGCACGGTTGTTGCATTGATATAGCCGTTGTGATAAACGGTGATTTCTTTTTCTTCACCGTCCATTGTATATGTATAGGTCGTTTCGCCTGATCCAACGAATACATCCCCGGTGCAGTAGGGGAGAAATACTATTGTGTAATCAGTAAATGGATTTTCTTCATTTTCCAGATCAAAAATGCCGGAGGCTTCGGCGGCTTGTGGATCATTGGCAACATCTGCCACAGGGGTATGGATGTTTGGCTCCACTTCTACATCACACGCCTCACCGAACCAACAGGCCCCGCCGCCATTAAAGAAGAGCAGCAGCTTATCGCTGTCACCGGGGCGTACATGGAACAGGTACGGCGTGCCGACCGAACAAAGCGTCTCACCGCCCGGCATGAGCGTATTCCAGCCTTCTTCAAGCTCGTCGATAGACGGCATTTCGCCATCCTGCGCCGACAATCCGCTGAATGGAACGAGTACAAGAATCAAAATACCTACAAAGAAAAGTCGTTTCATGGAGGCTACTCCTGAGAAAATGTAACGATGGCTGATTGTACCGCATGCGGGTAATGTCGCAAAAGAAGTCAGGCTGTTGAAAAGGTTGTCTTAATCAAGGTGAGAAAATCTGGTCTATCTTTTTATCCCACCTACCACTAAAGTTCTTATCGAGAACACATAACTAAATTATAAGAGGAGCTTAGTTCACTCTGGCGGGTAACAACAACGCTCTCATTGGTCAGTTATTAACAAACTAACTCCGAACTCAAACGGATATTCAGACTATAATGCGGTGTAAGCTATGAAGGTCCATCGAATAGATCACGTGGGTATAATCGTCAATGATCTTCCTGCCGCGCAAGCGTTTTTTCTTGACCCTGGTCTTGAAATGATGGGGGAAGGCGAAGTGGAAGGCGAGTGGGCGGAGCAGCTTGAGAAATAACTGATGCGAAAATTAATTTTACAAGAACATGGAAGCATGAAGCGGAAAGGAGAACTCACATGAGAAAGCTCTGGATAAAAGCGTGGATTACCCTGGATGGTGGCTTTGACGCAGATACGATAGATTATTGGTGGCAAAATACGAATAACCCTGAAAGGATAATATATGGCCGCAAAAAGTAAATTGTTACGGATGGACAACGTTCTTCTAGTTGTCGACGACCTCGAGGCTGCCAAAGCGTTCTTCGCCGAACTCGGTATGGAGTTGGAAGGCGAGATGACAGTCGAAGGGCCTTTGGTCGGGAGACTGATCGGACTCGAGGATGTCCGGGCCACCCTCGCCATGATGCGGCCTCCCAACGGTCACGGTGGCATCGAGCTGGACAAGTTCCACACGCCCAACCCGATCCGGTTTGGGCCTGTCGACGCGCCGATGAACACGCTGGGCCTCCGTCGCGTCATGCTCGTCGTGGATGACATCGACGAAGTCGTCGGGCGCATGCGCACTCACGGGGCTGAGCTTATCGGTGAAATGCAGTACGAGGACACGTATCGGCTAGCCTACATCCGCGGACCCGAAGGCATCATCGTGGGGCTATCCGAGCAACTCGATAATAATTCGGTAACGGATGTTTTAGAAAATCCTTGACGAAAGAATTTGCCGCCAAAGAAAAACTTGAAATCGTCCTTTTCGCTCTGGTTCAAGGCGAGGCGGGCGGAAGGGACGGCCATGAACAAATTGCGGCTGGTCGAAAGCAAGACGCTCAATTCCGGAACCCTGGCCCTTATCTATCAGCCTGCCAACAAATAACCGCCTCGTTTGGCGGAGCACAACCGTCACTTTGGAAAAGCAGCTTGGTCACCTGCCGACTTTTTCAACAACCTGAAGTGTGAAACACAAAATGTGGAATATGGAATAAACCCCTCTGGTGTGACAGTGATGTACGCTTCCCCCATAAATTGGGGAACTTTTAGGCGGGCTTCTCGGCGCTATAGGTTCCCTGTCCATTTCTCCCCATAATGCAGTTTTCCAAATTATTCGGGTAACCCTGCCATTGATCTCATGTTGACAGCTAGGGACACAGCAGTGCTGTGTCCCTACGAGAGTCATGAGTTTTCGTAGGGACGCCATACATGGCGTCCGCCAGCCGATTCTCCCGTTACCCGGTTATTTATTCAAACTGCATTATGGGAAGATGTCGCGCTAGCGACAGAGGGGGAAGGAGGGAAGAAAATGGTCATGTACTGCCATGCCATCCACATTTTGCGTGTGGAATAAAAAACCCCTCGATTGAGGGGCGTGTCATAGGCATCAAGATAAGCAGATAGGGCAAACTTGGTAAAATAAGAGTTTGACGAAAACTTAGCACCAAGGAAGCCCTATCATGAGCACAAGCATAGCGCA
>JAKEEQ010000494.1 GCA_022616515.1 Chloroflexota bacterium
ACACCGAGCGCATTGGCAACAATCAGGATGTCGATGTCGTTCGGGCCAAGACGGGCATCATTCATCGCCTGCTGGATTGCCTCCAGCGCAAGGTCGCGCAGGCTCACATCCCAGTGTTCGGCAACGGGGGTGCGTCCAATCCCAACGATAGAGACGTTTTGCATTTATTCCTCCGCTTGTTCCTGTTCTTCTGTCGCTTGTTCAGCTTCCCGGTAGGCAGCATCACGGCGTTCTTTCAACTCTTCGATTTGCTGCTGCACAGAGGCAACACGTTCCTTCACCTGATCTTGATTACGTGCATACCACAGATTCAGGAAGGGTGTCGCGAAAGCCATAACGGGAAAAGCTAAAACAACCAGAAATAATAAAAGCCCCATGGTGGCGTTATTTTCCATAAAAGAGTCTCCTTGTTACGGGATGCAGTTTAGCGCAAAAGCCATCAGTAGTCTATCATAGTGATAGTTACTGGAAGCAGGTTGATTGGTTTTGGGAGTCTATCGCTGGCAGGATGCTGTTTTGAGACGAGCAATGCGATTATAAGGGAAGCAGACGTGTCATTTAATCCACTTTATAATGCGGTGCAGGGCATTCAATTGGCTCAACAGGGACGAAAAATGGAAGCACTGGCCTATCTGCGTGAGGCAGTGCAACGCGAGCCGGTGAATGCTGAGGTCTGGTTGTGGTTGGCCCATGTCACGCCGGACATACATGAATATCAGAACTGCATCTATCAAGCGCTGGTGCTGTCGCCAAATCACCAGACGGCCCGGCAGATGCAGGATGCTTTGATGCAGACGAATAGTATACCGGCTCCCCAATTCAGTGGTGGCACGTCGCCGATGAATCCATTTGTGCTGCAAAGTGCCCGGAAACGCCAGCACCGCCGCCGTGTCTGGCGCAGAGTCCTGATTCTGGCGGTTATTGGATTTCTGCTGGGTGGGATCAGTGCGATAATCGCTATTGTGGTGATGGAGTTGCCAACGTTCTAATCTCATATTCTTCAAACTCATCACGGCCGCGAGATGCGAAGAGGATGCTGCGGAAAATGACGATCACGATGATACCCAGCAACGTACCAAACCATATTTGAAAAAAGCCGACCAGCAAAACTGCCACACCGAGTGCGGCATCACTCATGCCCATGACCGCTGATAGAAGCGCCCCGACAGTAAGTTCACGTCCACCCGCGCCGCCGGGCATGGCACTCAACGCCGCCACAATTACCGAAAAGCCTAGAATGAAAATCGACTGTCCAAGCACGGTCCATGAACCTGTTTCGCCAAGCCCCAACAGAATCAGATAGAAGATGATGCCGTCCGCTGTGTAGCCAATCATGCCCATGCCGACCGTCGGGGCCATGTTGCGCAGGCGGGTCACCAGAAAACTGCTCTCGTAAAATTCAAATAGGGCATCCTGAAAACGACCAAACAGAGGAATATGATGCCAGTGGCGCAGGAGCCAGTTTGCTACCGCGCGAAATTGGAGCACGGCAATCATCAGGCTCATCAGGATTATCGCCAGTGCCAGCACACCCTGCAAGTACCGGGCGCTGATGTCTGAATTGTCAAAAAATGTATCCCCAACAACGATGCCGGAAATAGCAACCAGCAGGATAACGGCGATGCCATCCACCAGCCGTTCGGCGAAAACGACCGGAGCGCTGGTGCTGACGGAGACGCCGGTCATGCCCTTCAAAATAATTGACTTAAGGAGTTCGGCGATCTTGCCGGGGCTGACGGCGGTGGGCAGGCCAACCGTCCAAATGAGAGCGCTGTCGCGTAAACTGAGTGAGGCGGGAGCATCATCTGTCGCGGGTGTGGTTTGCCTGCCGGGGCCAACATCAACACCGATGATACGCAAATAGTAGTGCCACTCCCAGTAGCGAAACACCCAGTTGGTGAATTTCAGAATAAAGATCGGCACAAACAGCCACAGCGGAAAATCGCCAAGTTTGCTTATCAGTTCGCTGGCATTAAATACAGCGATGACGCCGACGAAGACGAAACCGACAAAGACCAGACCTATCAAAATTTGGTTGCGATACCTGCGCATAGAGAGTCACCCATTGCTAACGCCCGTAGTATTCTATCACTACGTGTACCACGAACAAGCGCGATTTCCTTGCTAAATCGAACTGCAAACGACATACTCTAGGAAAATTGCTTCTATGAAGATGGTGGTAATGCTTTGACTGATAGGGGGACTGAAACTGGCGGACGCCCCGTTGGGCGTCCCTACGAAACAACTCGGTATATCGTAGGGACAGCATACATGCTGTCCGAAAAATAGAAATTCTCTCGTCAGTCAATAGGCACAACTACCCTGTGAATAAGGAGTCTCCATGCCCGACATTAAAATTGGAACCTATAACGTCAACAATCTGTTTGACAGATTTGACGATCCGTATAAGTGGAGTGATGACACGTGGAATCCTCGCAACACGAAACCCAAATCGCTGGACGACATTTATCAGTTAGGCCAGCGTCTGCGAGAAGATAAACCGGACATCATGGCTTTTCAGGAAGTCGAAGGCAAAGGCGTGTTGTACGAATTTAACGTCATGCAGTTGGGGCGGCATTTTCGTGATTTAGCGCTTGTTCCTGCCAATGATCTGCGCGGGATTGATGTGGCGCTGGGAAGCACCTATCCGCTGGGACAGGTGGTGTCATACCAGTTTATTCGAGATCGTGAGACGGGCCATAAACTGTTCTCGCGTGATTTGCTGGAGGTCGAGATTCTGGACCCGGACAGTTACACGCGCTTATTCACCATCTTTATCACTCACCTGAAGAGCAAATTCATCGACCCCAGCACACCAACTGCGGAACGGGATGAGGAACATGCCCGCAATGATCGTAAACGCTGGAAACAGGCGGCAGCAGTCGCCCAGATTGTGCGTGCCCGATTCCCGAACCCCAACGATTTTTATGCCATTGCCGGGGACCTCAACGATACACCGGGGTCAGTGCCACTCTCGCCGCTGCTGCGCAATCCGAACCTACCTGTATTTGATGTATTGAGCAGCCTGTCAAACCCGGATGATCGCTGGACGTATCACTGGAAAACGGGCAATGAGTGGAATCAGATCGACTACATTCTGCTTTCCGCAGGAATGAAAGAGCGCGTCGTTCCGGGTTCGGTGCATGTTGTGCAAGAGCGTTTCACGGGAGGATCTGATCACCGTCCAGTCTATGTAACTTTACAGTTTTAAGGGAGCAAACAATGGAAAAAACACGCGCCGTTATCCTTGCTGGAGGTGAAGGAACACGCCTCGGCGTATTGACCGCTAAACGCGCCAAGCCTTCTGTGCCGTTTGCCGGGAAATATCGCATCATCGATTTCGTTCTGTCGAACTGCGTCAATTCCGATATTTTCGATGTTCTCGTTCTCACCCAATATCGCCCGCATTCATTGAACAAACATCTCTCCGGTGGGCAGCCCTGGGACCTTGACCGCACCTTATCCGGCGGTCTCCAGATTTTGCAGCCCTTTCTGGGGCGTCAGGGGACGACATGGTATCAGGGGACAGCGGATGCTGTAACGCAAAACCTGAACTTTGTGCGGCGTGGCTCGCCAGACCATATAATGATCCTGTCGGGTGATCACATTTATAAACAGAATTATCGCAGCCTGATCCGGTATCATGAAGATCATGATGCTGACGTGACCATCTGTGTGATTGATGTACCCCTTGCGGAAGCCAGCCGCTTTGGAATCATGTTTACCGATGATAATTTGCGGGTCAAAGAATTCTACGAGAAGCCCAAAGACCCGCCGGGGACTCTCGCTAATATGGGGGTCTACATCTTCCGGACGCCGATTCTGGACTATTATCTTTCCGAAGATGACAGAGACCCGAATTCCAGCCACGACTTTGGCAAGGACATTATTCCAAAGATGATTAACGATGGTCGGAAGGTGATGGCCTATCCCTATAACGATTATTGGGTGGATGTGGGGACGATGGACGCCTACTGGGAAGCCCACATGGATTTGCTGAAATCATCACCGGAACTGGATTTGAATGACCGCACATGGATTATCCACACCCGGTCGGAAGAGCGGCCACCCGTCAAGATTGAAGGGGATGCCAATGTGACAGACAGCTTCCTGACTGACGGGACTGTTGTGCGTCCGGGGGCCATTGTCGAGCGTAGTGTGTTATCTCCGGGGGTTTATGTGGGTGAAGGCGCGGTTATCCGGGACAGTATCATCTTCACTGACACCCGCGTTGAAGCCGGAGCGCAACTCTTTCGGGTGGTTAGCGATAAACAGGTGTCGATTGGCCCTGACTGCATCATCGGCAGCATGGAAGGCCGCCTGACAGCCATCGGTAAGAATACACAAATCCCGGCTGGTTACCGGATAGGGGAAAACGTCATCGTCGGCTCGGATTGTATTGCCACTGACTTTGATGATTATAATGGTCGCACCATTCCAGATGGTGAGCGGGTCAATTACTTCGGTCCAGACAAGACATGATTACACAACTGGTTTTCGCCGCTCGAACAAAAGGGTTGGGGCGGCGATTCCGGCAGCCAGTGCCGCCAGCACCAGTCCGGTGATAATCCCATTTTGAAAGACGCTGAAAAGGGCCTCTTGCAGAACGGCGTCAGATTTTGCCGTTGAGATACGCAGCAGCGAGACCATAGCACGAAAAGCGAAGACACCCGGCACCATCGGAATGACACCACTGACACTAAATACCACCGACGGCATCTTTTGATAGCGGGCGAGACCCATCGCGCAAAAGCCAACAACCGATGCTCCAACCAGTGTCGCTGGCGCAATCTCAACCCCGCCTTCCATCAACAATGTCCGGGTGGCATGACCTAACGCGCCTGCCAGTGCACACCACACCAGCGCACGAGGCGGCACATTGAACAGGATGGCAAAACCGAGCGCCGCCAGACCGGACCAGAACGCATCCTGAATAAGGGTCGAAAGCAAATCCACTACAGCCCTCCTGTCACGCCGGTGATGGTGATTGCCATCAATAAACCCAACGCAATTGCCATGGCAATCAAGCCGCCAATCAAAGCACGAGCGATTCCGGTGACATTGTGCCCCTTAATCAAATCTTCTGCGGCGTTAATGAGCGGAACTCCGGGAACCAGCAGGAGAACTGAGGCAGCCAGTGCAGTTGAGGCATCGTCAAGCAAACCTGATACTTTTGCCAGCGACGCGATGACGCCGCTGACAAACGCAGTGGTGATA
>JAKEEQ010000495.1 GCA_022616515.1 Chloroflexota bacterium
CGGTCGGGATAGGGCAAATTTTCTCCTCTGGCAACGATAACATGGGGAACAAAGGGTTTTGCCTCTCGAACACGCGGCTCCTCAATATCAAAGGCTTCAACGTGCGCGTCAAACCGCTCAATAAAACGATAGGCATACAGGCCATTACCGCAGCCCGCTTCCAGCACACGTTTGTTGTCTAGCTGGACAATCTCAGTCAACATATTCAGGCGGCGTTCCTGTCCGCTGCGCCACACATAACTGGGTTCGCCCCGTTCCGCCGCCAGCGAAGAAGGTTCATTTGTCATTGGCTTATTCGTGCTTCCGTGCGAAGTAACCGCTCATCCACCGCATCGCTTCCAGTTCGGTAGTTGGTTCTTCACGTCCTGCTTCCAACTTCTTGCCGTGGCCTTTGTCCTTGAAAATACGGTCATTGCCACGTCCGGCCATATACGCTAACAGGAACGCCAGTTGCCATGCGGCCTCCGTCAGCGGTTCGCGATACTCGCGCTGGTTATACAGGCTCAAATCGTCCCACAGGCTTTGCGCCTCTTCCTTCAAAGCATCCACACTGACCGTTTCAATCGGGTCCGCAAAGGCAAACTTGAGGTTCATGAGGATCGTGTGCGCTGTTGCGATCTCATCCTTGAACATATTGATGGAGCGGTTGCCGAGAATGTGGGCAGGCGTGTCTTTGTCAAAGTCCACGGAAGGCAGTTTCTTCTCCGCAAAATAGCTTCCCAACCACAACATAAACTCAACGACATTCTCCGGCATCGTCTCCAGAATCTTGTTTCGATCCCAACTGGCATTGGGGCGACGCCGTCCATCAGCAGCAGCACCCAGTTCGTAGATCGTATCACCAATCTCGACCATCTGTTTAGCTATCTGTTGTCGTTCCTCTTCGGTGACGTTACCGGACATCGTATCAAGGTCGTGTTTCACGCGATGCATGGGCGGGCGGTCTTTCTTCTCGGAGTATGGCAGGGCAATGTCATACAGCAGTTTGACCGTCAGGACCAGATCATTCGCGAAATCAACCAGATTATCGCGCCCTATAACGTTGCGTACCAGATAGGATGCTTGCAGTGCATCGCCAACATTTTTACCCAGTTCTTTACGGAAATATTCGGGGAGGCCAGTGGCAAGAGCGGGATTGACCTGCCGCATATAACGGCGCAGCAATTCCACCGCTGCCTGTCCCACTTCGGGCTGCCATGCCAGTTGATGCCACGCTTTGGTCAGCAACTGCGGCCCCTGATCACCCATGATAATCGCTTTATCAACCAGTGCTGATGCAGTGCGAATCATATCCAGCGGATTATTGCGCTCACCATGAAATTGGAGAAGCCGCAACATCTCTTCAGGGGAAACGGACCGCGTGAGTTCGCCGGTGTTAAACAGCAGCGTTGTCAAACGCCGGGCGGCTGGCTCCATGTTGGCGTTCCAATTCTGATTTTCCAGCGCACCCGAGAAGGCGCGGACACGAGCATCGGGCCAGATGCGGCTGTCTTCAAACCCTTCCAGTGCATTAATTATTGTCTGGTGTTGCAGCAGCGACTTGCTGAAAATTTCGTTGACGAGCTTAAGATAATCCGCTTTTTGATTGGGCGCAAACATATTACCCTGATAAAGCTCGATGAGACGATTACCTTCCTCAATATAACCGCCCATGAAATAAAGCTGCGGAAGTAACACCCAACCGTGTGGTTGCAGTTTCTTGACGCGGGCGAAGTCAGCAAAATCTTCTAGAATATAATGAATCAGCGGTCGGTAGCGTTCATGATATTGTGACTGCGCAAGCTGCAAAATCTGACCCAACACGGCAGAATCAATCAACTCACTCCGCCGCAAATACAGGGCGATTTCAACCAACTTGGCTAGCACTGCCGGGCGATACTGGCTGGGCAGGACTTCGACACCCTTAATCAGCACTTCTGGATGACGCTGCCCTGTACTGTGTATATCTTCACGCAGCACCGACAGCGACCGCTGTAAGGCCGGTGGAAACTGCCGGGCCAAACGTTCATCATTCGCAAGCTGCTGAAAATCAGCAATAGATACCTGTGTTGCGGCCAAAATTAACAACGCTTGCGCGAGTTCGGACGATTGGTAAGCGTACTTTAGAGTCTGCAAGATAATCTGGGAAGCGACCATTTCAACCTTGAAGATAGGTTCTTTGTCCGCCAGACCGCGAATATATTCCGCTGAACTTTGAAAATCTTTGGCTTCCAGCCGTTTTTGCAGTTCCAGCCACGATGCCAGATGCCATAACTGGTGCCAGGGTAGTGCCGGGGCCTCCGGCACAGTGCGCATCCATCGCTCGACAAGGTCAAGCGCCTCTTTTTGCTGCTTGCCATTGATGGCATCCCGTAACTGTGCAAATAACGCCTCTGCCACGTCACGATTCGCCGCCGCAATTCCCGGCAATATATCTGCCGGTTCCCATTCTTTGAGGGCAAGGGTCATTGCCAGCAAATGTTTGGCATATGCAACGCGCAGTTCATTTGAGAGCGTGGGGTCCTGTCGGAGGATGTCCGCTACTCGATCTCGATCTGCCGGTTGACCGCTCAGCACGGTGCTGTCGATACGGGCACGTTGGGCAGCCCACGCCAGCGCGTCTTCAAGGTTATCATTGCGCATACCGCGCCATGCTGTCGTACGCGATAGGGCCGACGCATGTTCGATAACCCGTATCGGGTCCAGGCGGAGTTGGGCCAGAATGAACTTGGCATAATCATGTCGTTCAAAAGTTTCGGGCGTGATTGTGCCTTTCTCCCAATCGAAAGTCGTGTGGTCCGCAGGGGTCTCATCATTCACCAGAAACTTGATTTCCGCCAGTGAGTCCTCTACCCTGAGCACATTGGTGGCAAAGGTAATGCGCATTCGGGCCGGGGGCGGCAGCAAACTCATCAAGCCCTCAATAAAGTTCAATCGCTTCTCCAGCGAGTTCGGCGCGTTCTTGATCGCCACGGGCTGTCCGCGCACTACTGCTGTCAGGACCCCTTCGGCAACCGTCATATTGTCGTTACAATAAAACAGCAAATTCGACATGACCTTTGACTGTTGGCTGCTGGTCGCCGTCTTGGGGTCTTTCAGAATAAAGGGCGTCAAGTTCTCGCGCACACCGGCAAACACCGGCATTTCGAGATTACCCAGGCTGCGAAATGGCTGTAGGTTCCCCGCCAGCCAGCTCATCGGGCCACGTGGCAGCACCACAAACAGCAATTGCGGAACTCCTGCTGCATTAATTTGGGCAACCGTCAGGATATAATCCAGCTTCTCGCCGCGAAATATACCCAGCGACGCCGCCATCTTATCGGAGACCTGATCAACCGTTGGTGGGGCCAGCCGCCCAACCAGTAGGCATTCTTTGATGTGTTCAGGAGCGATCCCGCTCGTCCGCGCCAGTACTGTTGGCTTGGACTGGGTTTGCCCTTTCAGAACACCATAATAGAAACGTTCAAGAGGGAAAGTCTTTTCAGTCACGACTCGTTCGTCTTTACAAAATTTACATCTGATTCAAGTTGTAACGGATTTTTGTTGTGCTAGCAACCTAGCCGAAATTCCGGTAACGCCAAATACCGCCCACCATTGTACCAAGAACTGTCACGTCGAGAATATCCATTGGTGGAACATTGAACAGATCCTGGTCCAACACAATCAAATCCGCTAGATAATTGGCTGCCAGCATACCGGCCCGATCCTCCATTCCGGCAGCATAGGCAGGTCCCATTGTATAGGCATGAATGGCCTCCCGCAGATTCAACCTCTCCTGAGGATACCATCCATCAGGTCCCGGTGAACCGTTGGCTCGCCGCCGGGTAACCGCCGCGTGAATGCCCTTCAATGGCTCAATCGGTTCGATTGGCGCGTCCGACCCGAAAATCAATCGCGCTCCGGCGTTCAACTGTTTGCGCCAGCAATAGCTGTATTCGGCCCGCTCCCCCCAATAGGCATCGGCCATTTCATAGTCCCCGGTGGCGTGAATGGGCTGCATAGAGGCGATAATATCAAGTTCAGCCAACCGGGTTACATCCTGGGGATGAATAAGCTGCACATGCTCTATCCGGTGGCGGCGCTCTTCCCGGTAAATACCCTGTTGCTGCTCGTGTTGTCGGGCAATCTCCAACACATCCAGCACGTCATGAACTGCTTTATCACCAATCGCGTGAATGGTGGACATCAAACCTTTGCGCGTGGCGCGGGTCACCATTTCTTGCATGTCTTCCTTATCAACCACAGCGATACCGTAGTTATCAGGTTCGCCTTCATACGCTTCGATCATCAAGGCTGTCCGCGACCCCAGCGCCCCGTCCGCAAACAGTTTCAACCCGCCAAAACGCAGCCAATCATCGCCAAATCCACTGCGAATGCCAAGTTCCAACGCATGCTCAAACCACTCTTGATTGATCTGTTTGACGACACGCAGACCCAATTCATCACGTTCGCGCATCACTTGCAGGGCTTCCATACAGGTTGGATCGTCAAAATCATGAAACCCTGTTAGCCCCATTCTGAGCACATTCGCCTGAGCGGTATCCATCCAGCCGACAAGTTGCTCGACTGTTGAGGCGGGAACATAGACATTTACCAGTCTCATCGCCGGGTCTTCGAACAAAATGCCGGTTGGCTCGCCCCGACCATCGCGTTTGATGCTACCGCCGGGCGGGTCGCCGGTTGCGGCACTGACATTTGCCATGCGCAGTGCCACACTGTTCACCCACGCCGCATGACCACTTTTGGCTCTCAGGTATACCGGATGATTGGGCGCTACCCTGTCCAGATCTTCTTTCGTGGGGAATACCTTGTTTTCCCACATGTCCTGTACCCAGCCAAAACCGAGCACCCATTCCCCGGCGGGCAGTTGGGCAACCTTATGTTGGATCCGCCGCAGAGCCTCTTCTTTGCTGGGTACTTCCCATAGATTCACAATGGTAAGACTACGCGAGAAAGCTTCCCAGTGAACATGTGCATCCACAAAACCCGGCAGAATAGTATACCCTTCCGCATTGGTGATCTGCGTTTGCACACCTGCCAGTTTCCGTATCTTGTCATCGTCCCCCATCGCCACTACACGTTCGCCCATAATTGCCAGCGCCGAAACATAGGGCTGGCCGGGATTCAGGGTATGGATATTAGCGTTAACAATAATATGGTCAATATTCATGTCAGCATCAATTCTAACCGCGAATTTGACAATTATAACGCAAATTTCATATCCCTATAAATCTACAACCTACTACTGCATCACCGGCAAGCTCAGGATATAGTTTTGTATACGGAGCAGTTTATTTCAGGAAGCCTATAATGTTGGAAAATGCGAACGTCAAAGCGCAGGTCATGTGGTTGTTAGGGATCGTAATCATTTTGAATCTGGCCTATCCGGTCACTGAACTAGGTCAACCAGCCGCCATTATTTACACATCGCTGTACAGCATCTTGATTGGAATTGGTGTCTATGCAGTCTCCATCAGCACTCACCGTTTCCTGCTTTCTGTGATGGTGTCCATCAGCAGCGCTATTCTGAACATTTTCTGGAACCTGAACCCAAATGTTATCGGCCTTTCGCTTGCCACATATATTGTTCTCGTCGTTTTTCAGGCGATTATCATTTATGTTCTCAGCGAATTCATTTTTACCGCGCCGAGAGTGACCAAAGCTGTGTTGCTGGCAGCGGTTACACTGTTTATGCTGCTGGGCGACATATTTATCCCCCTGTTCATGACAATTGAACTTCTGACCCAACAGACAACAGGCAGTGGCGCTTTCATGATCTCATCGGCACCGGACACTGCTGTGACGTGGCAAAACATGGCGTATTTCAGTTTCTCCACCTTAACCACAGTGGGTTATGGCGATGTAACGGCTGTGACATCAATGGCCCGAGCAGTCGCCTCGTTCGAAGCCGTTATTGGTGTACTCTTCATTGCGATGCTTATTGGGCGACTGGTAGGGGTCTACTCGCGAGAGGATGAACTTGATTGATGTCATGTTAAAATAGGGCAACTGTGTGACAAAAGCGCAGAAAATGGGGTAAAGTTTAGCATCTGATTCGTGATACCATTAGTCCAACTATTGTAACCATTATCAACAAAGGAAACCCTGTGAAAATTATTCGTGCCAATGTCTCTCAGGTTGATGCTCTGGCTCCTATGTTTGATGATTATCGGGTGTTTTATGGACAGCAATCAGACATTGAAGGGGCACGCCGGTTTCTCCGTACCCGTTTAGAGAACAACGAGTCTGTAGTATTCATTGCCGTAGATGATGAGGGACATGGTCTGGGGTTCGTGCAGTTATATCCGTCATTTACATCGACCTCAATGCGCAAACTCTGGATTCTCAACGACCTTTTCGTAACAAAAGAAGCACGTGGCACGGGGGTCGCAACCGCCCTGCTGGAGAGAGCACGGGTCTATGCCATTGAAACCCACGCCAGGGGCCTGACGCTGCAAACTGCCATTGATAACGAGGCTGCCCAAAAACTTTACGAAAAACTCGGCTGGCGGCGTGATGAGGAATTCTATACCTACTACATTGATGCCTGAGCAGCCACTACTGTAAATGTGTTGGTTTCAATGATCCGTGTGACCGTCGCGAAGTGCGCTTTTAGGACATCTTCATAGGGCAAGAAGGTATTAAAGACCACCAGTAACTGCCCCTGTTTTGCCATGAGCCGTGTCGCATTTTCCGCGAAACCCTGTATAAATGTTCGCTCAACGGTAACACCTTTGTGAAATGGTGGATTGCATAGAATAAGATCAAACGGAGCATATGTTTCCAGTGCATCCTGCGTAACATCCGCCATCAAAACCGGGGCCTCCGGCACACTGGTCTTTGTACACTGCACCGCCAGCAGATTCGTATCAACAAACACCACTCTCACAGGCGCAAGCAGTTGCTGTGCCACCATACCCACGATGCCATACCCACAGCCCGCATCCAGTACCTGTGCCACCCCTTTCGGCTGAATTTTATACAGGGCATCCAGCAAACTTGATGTGCCATCATCCAGATGGTTGTAACTGAACACACCCGGCTGGGTATGAACGGTGTAGGTCTGACCGTGAATCTCCATATCTTCGGGGTGAGGTACAGCAAGGTCCAGCCAGTCTGCCGGGATGGCGTCGGGACGCAGCACCGAAAAGAGCCGGTGACGTTGCTTGGTCCCCAGCGAATAGACCTGTGAAAGACCCTTCGCGTCAGTTTCGGCGGTTTTCGCGCCCCCCTTGTTCGGGCCAGCCGCGTACAGATAATTGCCCGGTTTCAGGGCCTTCAAACTTGTGGCAATCAGCGCCTTCGCGAAATCACGTCCCCTTGGGATCTCCACGAGTGCAACATCGTAGGTTGAATCCTCAGTTGGAAAAACTGTGTCGTGTACTTTGCAATTCTTATGGCGACGCAGACGTCGCTCCAGTGACTGCACCACAGGGCCGTCCCGATGGAACACATCAACGCGAGTCGCTGTCGCGGCGATGTCGCGCAGATATGCCGGGTCCTCAACATTTACGCAGAGAACACTGCTGTTTTCAGGGATTCTTACGTATTCACTAAAAAGCGTACTATTCGGAGTCGTCATCGGCTGGGAGCAACTTTTCAATAAGCTGGTTAATAGATGGACAGGGTAAATCATCATGGCCTACCGACAGCCACGCGAGAAATTCGATATTGCCTTTAGGGCCAGTGACATCGCTCTGTACCAGATCATGAATCGCAAAACCCATTTCTTGAATGCTAGAGAGCGTCTCATAGAGCACCTCGCGATGCACGTCACTGTCTTTAATGACACCGCGTCCGCGTGAGACTTCTTTTTTGCCTGCTTCAAATTGGGGTTTTATCAGCGGGATAATCTCAGCCTGTGGAGTCAGCCAGCCTTTGATGGCGGGCAGTAATAATTGCAGTGAAATGAAGCTGGCGTCGATAACCACCAGAGTTATCGGCTCATCCAGCACCTCAAGATGCCGGGCATTGGTGCGTTCCATGTTGATCACCCGATCATTCTGCCGCAGTTTCATGGCAAGCTGCCCATAACCAACATCAATGGCATATACTCGCTGTGCGCCGCGCTGAAGCAATAAATCGGTGAATCCACCGGTGCTGGCTCCCACATCGGCACAAATACGTCCCACAACTTCCACCGAAAACTCATCGAGGGCAGTTTCCAGCTTATATCCACCCCGGCTGACATATTTTTGCTGCTCAATCACTTCAATGTCGGATTCAACGGGGACTTTCATGCCCGGCTTGGTGCGTACCTCTCCGTCAATCTTCACCTCACCTGCCATAATATAACGTCGCGCCATTTCGCGGCTTGGCGCTAATCCCCGCTGGTGGACCAGTACATCAAGACGCTCTTTATTCGCTGGCATATGCTCCCCGAATATCGTATTTGCCGCGCCACGCATTCCAGCGAATCTTCAGCACATCCCGGAACATTTTAATGGCATCTTGGAAAGGTTTGATCTTGGAATTATCTTTATAGTACCAGGTGATCGGGACTTCTTTGATTAAGTAGCCACGTCGCTGGGCCACATGCAGCAGTTCAACATCAAAGCTCCAGCCTTCAATGGTTTGCAGAGGAAACAAATCCTGAGCAACGTCTCTCTTGAAACATTTGAAACCACACTGCGTGTCATCAAAACCGCGTACTGCAAACATCCGGACAATCATATTAAATATTCGCCCAATAAAATGCCGGAAGGGAGGTTCATCAATGCGAACCGCACCCGGTGCTTCGCGGCTGGCAATAGCGATATCGTAATCTTTGAGGTTCGGCGGCATAAATTTGAGGACTTCATCAACCGGCATCGACAAATCCGCATCGCAGATAAACAGATATTCATTCACCGAAGCCAGCATCCCGGCACGAACAGCAGCCCCTTTTCCCTGCGTTGTTTCGATCAAGCCCCTGATAAAGGGAAACTCGGCGGCAGCAGCGTCAATGATTTGTTGTGTGTTGTCTGTGCTGTTGTTGTTGACGATGATCACTTCCACAGGAAAATCCTGATGAGCAACAAACGCCACCACCTCATCAATTGTCTTCCGTAGCCGGTTTTCCTCGTTATACGCCGGAATGACCAGTGATAATGAAATCTCGCCGGACAATGATAACTCCTCAATGCCCTGAACAAATCGAGTAAGAACCGCTGTCATAACTATACTATACTCCTGTGGGGCTTTTTTAGTTAGTCGCCAACGTCTATGTTTTTGTGCTGTCCAACGGTGTAAGTATCGATTCCAGATATGCCTTAGATACACGCCGTTGGGACTGAACCCTTTGTCGTTTACGCAGCAGCTTTGGGATGTCCAGCAATCCGCGCAGCGTCCCACGCAGTCTGGCCCGTGCCGCTGCTCCACGCCACGCTTTCAGGGCATCCCAGGCCAGACGAAACTGTGTCCGTAAAATGGCAAACCAGTACTGCCGCCACAGGTCAGTCGGGTAATCTTTAACCAGCAGGTAGATGTAGTTCCGCCCGTTGTAATAACTTGCGGTTACACCGCCGCCCGTTGCTGATAACTGATGGTACACGATTGCAGATGGTACGTAAAGACAGCGGTAACCCTGCAATTGGGCACGCCAACTCAGGTCGATGTCTTCACACGAGAAGTAGAAATCATCATCCAGAAAACCAACATCTTCCAGCATATCTCGCCGGTAAACACTTGAGCCACCACAGGCCGAGAAGACAAACTCTTCTTCATCGTACTGGCCCATATCTTTCTCCCACACCCCGCGATTCCCCGGCATACCATCAACCCGAAAGAAATCGCCCGCTGTGTGAAACGTATCGCGTTGATCAAACAGCAGCATTTTGGAGGCCGCGAAACTGGCTTCCGGGTAGCGCTTTAGAGCGTCTATCACATTCTGGACCCAATCCGGTTTTACCTCTGTGTCATTATTTAACAGCGCGATGTACTCTCCGGTAGCGACTTCCATCCCGGCATTACAGGCCCCGGTGAAGCCGCGATTTTCAGGTAACTCCACGAGAACCACTTCTGGATACCACTCACGAATAAATGTTTGTGACCCGTCTTCGGATGCATTGTCGGCGATAATGACTTCAATGTCCGGGTAGGATTGGTTGCGCAGCGCGTCAAGGCAAACCTGAAGATAGTGTTGACCGTTCCAGTTTGGTATGATGACAGAAAACCGACCGTCTTGCATGGCGTTTTGAAATGACATATTGGTATACCGCGTCCCTCAACGATGATGAATGTATGGTAGCAAGATCAGGCATGAAGAGAAATCCTCATCATCCACCAAATATCAAAAAACTCACATTAAATATCCTCTAAATTGAACCTGATTCAGAAATATTGAGTATAAGATTAAGAAAATTAAGGAAAAGATTGACCCCCAACTTTTAAAATGTTAAACTTAAATTAAAGATAATCAAGGTTGGCCTGAACTATTGGAGATCGGCTCCCATGACACATCCTATACTCACCCACTGCCCTATATGCAAAGAACCAACAACCGTCACCCAGATTCGGTGTGAGGTATGTGATTTGACCATAGAAGGTCACTTTATGGTGAGTGGTCTGGCTGCACTGTCACCGGAACAGCTTGAGTTTGTTGAAACATTTCTGCGCTGCGAAGGAAAAATCAATCGGGTAGAGAAAGAATTTAATATTTCTTACCCAACAGTGCGCAGTCGGTTGAATGAGATCATTTACACGATGGGATATGAACCGCTGGCTGAAATTGAAGCGGACGAAGCAGAACGTGAGGCATTTCGCCGGGATATTTTAGATGGCCTGGCGTCCGGTGATTTGATGCCGGATGAGGCTGTCAAATTGTTGAAGAAGCATGAATAAAGAGGAGTGAGATGATGACCGACATGCACGACCGTAGCACATCACCGGAAGACATTACCAATGTCAATATTGAAACCGTAGGCGGCGATTTTCGTCTGCGTGGTGTGGAGGGGCCTAAAAATGAGTTTCAAATCAAAGCAGAAATCCCCAACATCCAGCGCGACGGCGGCTTTGTTACGATATCCAGCGGTGGCGACTGTGTATTGGATGTCGCAGCCGACGTTGATGTGACCATCAATACCATTGGCGGTGATGCGAAGATCACCAATATCGCCGGGAAACTTCACATCAATAGTATCGGTGGCGATTTCTCGCTGCGGCACATAGAGGAGGAAGTCGCCATACAAAATATTGGGGGCGATTTCGTTGTTCGCCACGTCGAAGGTGCCATGACTGTCCATAACGTGGCTGGTGATATGGATTGCCGTCACATTGAAGGCGACCTGATACTCCACAATGTCAGTGGCGACCTGAGTGTGCGCGATGTGGAAGGGTCCTGCCAGTGTCATGGGGTCAGGGGTGATCTGCTGCTCGGTCTTGATTTCGAGCCAGACCACACCTATTTCTTCAACTGCAATGCCGATGTCCTGTGCCGGTTAGATGAACATGCCGACGTGACATTCGTCTTGCCGCGCAAGACGGAATATGATCTCGGAAATTTTGATGGCGCTGTGGTTACGGTAGATCAGGTAAATACTACGATCAAAATCGGCGAAGGTGGTCCTGAAGTTCGCATTGAAGCGGGTGGCGGCTTTTACATCACCGACCGTGAGCGCCGTGGCAAGCGTTTTGCCTTCAATTTTGATTTCGATTTTCCGGAATTCCCTGAACCACCTGAACCGCCCGAACCACCGATACCACCAAGATTTAATGACGACTGGCAAATCCGCATTGATGACGAACCACTGGGCGAATTTATTAGCCGTCAAATCAACGAAGCTATGAGCAACATCGGCAATCTTGGTAACCGCGCACGTTCCGAGAAGGAGCGTATGAAGCGTGAAGCGGTCCGAGCCAAACGCCATGCTGCCCGAATGCAAAACCAGGCCGAACGCATCCAGCGCCAGGTCGAGCGGGCCCATCGCCGTTCCAATGTTAAGGCCGCGCCTCCACCTGCTGCCAATCCTGTTTCTGAAGAAGAACGATTGATGGTCTTGAGCATGCTGGAAGATGGTAAAATCACCGTAGAAGAAGCTGAACAGATTTTGCGAACCATGGAAGGTGATTAATGTCCGCAGGAGCACTGTCCTCCAGTCAAACACAACCAGAAGCTGGCCTGCGCCGCATAAATATCCAGACGGATCTCGGGCGCGTGGCCGACCTGATGGAACTGGCATTTGGTCCGACACTGGATGCCAACGGGCGTCAGATGCTGCGCGAAATGCGTCTTCTGAGCCGCTCCGGTCCGCTGTTGTGGTTGATTGGACGTTTAGACAGGGCAGTGCAGGGCTGGATGGGCGGTTATGTCTGGATTGAGCCAGATAACAGCCAGTTAATTGGCAACGTTTCAGTTTATCCAGCCGGTTTTGACAATATGTGGATTATTGCCAACGTAGCCGTCCATCCGAGTTTCCGGCGTCAGGGCATCGCGCTGCAATTGGTAGAAAAAGCGATGCTGAATTCGCGTGATCATGGCGCAAGGATGGTCCAACTGCAAGTGGACGCCACGAATTATGGTGCGCGGAAACTCTACGAGCAGCTCGGCTTCAAAGAATTACGCACTTTTACACGCTGGCGGCGACGCCCGTATATTCCGCCACCCCGTCCGCTAGCCGAAATGCCGTACATCAGCTTCCGGGGGCGCGGCGAATGGAAAGACCAGTACGAACTGGCACGCCAGTTGCGACCCAATGAAAAAGGCGGTATGCGGTGGCTAACCCCAACCAATAAACGCTTCTTTCGCCCATCATGGTGGCGGTCACTGTTTAACGTGGATAACACCTTACACTGGGTCATGCGTGACGCCGATGAACAACTTGCTGCAACCTTGTGTGTTGAGGTGAGATTTGGGATGACCTACGCGATGTGTGATTTGCTGGTTGCGCCGCATCAGCAGGGAGCGCTGGAGAAACCGTTTCTGAACTACATGATCCGCTATCTTCATGATCGTGGAAAGGGATTGTTTCTCCAGCACCCACAGGACGACCATCATGCACAGGCGATATTTAAGGAATACGAATTCGAGGCGACACACAGCCTCGTTCATATGGAGTGGAAGTGTTGAAATTTGCCCTCCTAGGGGCAAGACCTTTACCTATGGCGATCAACAATGTAGGGATAGGTCTTGCTTTTATCTTTCAGGAGCTGGCGCATTGGTATTGTGGAATGATTGGGCCTCTATCCCCGACGCCGTTCCGCAAGGCCCGAGTTAAAAGACCTTTTTGGCGAGAGGTTGGTGAAGACATGATGAACATCCCTCACTCCTCATTCATGTTTTCAGGAGACATCATCTTCTTAATTCGGGAGCCAATGCGCCATATCCGTAATCGTTGAGGGAAGGAGAACAAAACGTGAACGACCGCATCAAGATACTTGAACGACTTCGTAACAGCGAGATTTCTGCTGACGAAGCTGAAAAGTTATTGTCCGAATTGGGTTCACCATCCATCATAGAACCCGATCAGGATGACGACCGTTTAATTATTGCGCCGCGTGGCGAAGATGCCGGAATGACCTATGACGAGTCTCTACCTAAATTTGACAATCTGTGGCAGTGGATCACTGGCGTCGGAGCGGCGGTGTTTCTCTTGTTTGGCCTGCTGGTGACGAGCATCACCGGATTTTTTGCCGTACTGTGTTTCGGGCCGTTCGTGCTGGCTGGATTTGGTATTGCGGCGCTCGGTCTGTGGAGCCGCAGTTCCCACTGGATTCACGTGCGGGTTCGCGAAAAAGATGGTGATAACATCAGCATTTCGCTGCCGCTGCCGCTCGGTTTTGCTGGTTGGATTATGCGTGTTGTGCAACCGATGGTCAAGATGCGTACCGGTGATGTTGATTTGAGTCGCCTCGATATTGCGTCACTCATTGAGGCTATGGGTGAGGAACTATCGGCAGAAAATCCAATTCTGGTAGCAGTTGATGATGACGACGATCAGGTTCTGGTTTATATCACATAGGAGTTGACCATGAGCGAAGGCTCACCACGAGGGATGAAAATAGGTAAACTGAAGGCAGTGGCAACAGTGAAGTCGAATTTTTTTCTGGGATCAAGAATCCGCTTAGGAGGTAAATATGGTCACATCTGAAGAACGAATCCGCATCCTGTCAATGTTGCAGGAAGGCAAAATCACAGCCGAGGAAGCAAACCGGCTGCTGAGTGCTCTCGGACAGGCAGGTGGGGGCGGCAGCGGCAATGTATCGCGCCGCAACCCAAATCATCTGCGTGTTCAGGTCATTGATACACGCTCCGGCAAGACCAAAGTTCGTGTCAACGTTCCCATGAGCATTGTCAACATGGGCTTCAAGCTCGGCGCACGCTTCATCCCGTCTGATGCCGACATCGATATGGAAGAGCTGATGGAAGCCATCAACAGTGGAGCGGTGGGCAAAATCTTTGAAGCCGAAGATGGCGAGGACGGCGAACGTGTGGAAGTGTGGGTGGAGTAGCCTTATCCACCCCTTTCTACTCTAGCTAATCATGTCGTCAGTCAGATGACTGAGGCGATTGTGATAGTATAAGGTCCAACCTGGACGATTTTCGCGGGGTTGGTAGCGAAAGTGTGTGATGCCAGAGTTGTTGGTCATCGTGGAAACCACGCTCCACGGGCCTTTTTGAAAGATGTACTCGTAAAACGCCTCAATCACGCCGCCATGACAAACCACCAGAACGGTTTGGTTTACCCGTTCCTCATCCGTTTTGGGCGTGTGATTATCAAACATCCGGATTAAACTTTCAATAAAGCCCCCCACTCGACTGCGAAACTGCATCCAGTTTTCACCGTGTTCAGCGACGGCATCATAAGGATACAGTGTGCCCCATGTTCCTTCTATGTAACTCGGCAATTGATCGTTAGGTAGCGCCCGTCCATCAGGCGCATTGCAGCCAATCTCGCGGATACGGTCATCGAACCGGATGTCGAGGTTGTTATATTTGCTGATGATCTCGGCAGTTTGTTTGGCGCGGGTTACGGTACTGGCAAACAGATGCCGCGCCTTAATATTTTCAGCAATCCATCGACCCACTGCATCGGCCTGCTCCAATCCCAGATCAGTCAGTGGTTCGTCCGGATTACTTAAATAATCTGACTCAGGCAAGTTAATATAACTTTGCCCGTGGCGAACAAGATAAAGGTGCATAATTTCTCCTGCGGTGCTGCCAGAGTAGGCCGCTTCAGTATATAGAATCTCTATTAGAAACACGAGCGTGACTTTATCGAAATAGCAGCGGATGAGTCCGGTGAAAGAGATGAGTTGGTGGTTCATCTGGACGTAGTGCATTACTGCGGTGAGGGGAGTTACCAGACTCCCCTTTGCTTAATTCGGAATGCCGAGGTTGAGGCAGTCGATTTGCAGATAATCCACAATGAGATTACCCGTCGGCACTGTATTTGAAACGGTGTAGAACCGGGCGTTCACAATCCCCAGCGAATTACTGCGTGCATTAAAGCCCATCACAAAGCACCCCGCAAACGCCGAAAAACTGCCATCTGTATCCTCAGCCACTACTACCAGAGGCATAATACCATCTAGATAAGCTCGACCGGCTGCCGCACCGCCAAAGACATACTCTCCAGTGTAGACGGTTATTGCCCGGGTTTCTGCGTATCCGCTCGAAAATTGATCAAACGTCAGGCGATAGTCTTGTGGTACGCCATCGGCAGGTGAAAGCCAGTAGTTGTAGGCGGTGGCATAATCCCGCTGCGAGATGAGTGTGAAATACAGCGCCAATATCGCTGAGGCATTTGAATGACTGATCGTTCCTTGCACGGTATTATGGATGCCCTGCGTACAGTTGCGACTCAGCGCCGCTTGAATAGTGTCGAGATTTGGTGGGGCAAAATCCAGCAGTTGCGTAATATCAGCACCGGTAATGCGCCAATCGCCCACGGTTCGCGTCCGGTTGACGAAAAAGCAGCCTGCATACGTGCGGAAGACCTGTGCATCCTGCACCGAATAATCGGTCTCATCCGCAACCAGCACCGCCTGTACCTGACCACTCAGCGGGCTGCTGCTGACGTCAAATTCACCAAAGTAGGGCGTAACACGGTTGGTGCGCCAGAAACCTGCTTCGAAATCTTGGAACGACTGGGTAGGTGTACGCCAGTGGGCATAGGCCCCGCTCAGGTCCCGCGCGTTGATGGCGTGATAATACGATTGCAGCATTTCCTGTGGTGTTTGATACACACCCTCGGACTGCGCCTCTATCGACCCCGGCATAACTACCATGGTCACGATAACCGCGACTAAAAACATCACTCGTAGCATAGATGGCTCCTCCCGATAAATTTGGGGTCACAGCAACGGTCAGATAAAACCTTACCCCACCCTAGCCCTCCCTGCAAACCGCGAGGGAACCTGATTCCCCACGATAACAGCTCGTTGTTTGTCAAGCGTAACGTTTGATAAAACCCTGTATTCAAGCCGCGCCAACCATCTCCCCCGCCAACAGGGGAGACACAGAGGGGGTATATTGTTAGCGTCACCAGTTGCAAATTTTACTAGCATTATCCATCGGGAAATCGTCAGGTTTGCGTCAGTTAAGTTTTGGATAGTTGAGCATCAGCACTTCCAGACACAGGCGGCTGTTGGCATTACCGGATAACTGGATTAACGCAGTACGGGTGGCCTCCAGCGCACGCTGCGCGTCATCCTGTCCCACATGCTGGGCGACGGTTATCAGGGATGCTTCATGGTCAATGTTGGTCAGTGCGGCTTTGCTGCCCACCGCCAATAGCATCACATCGCGCCAATAGGTTTGCCAGAAATCCAGCATATCCAGTGTCCGCGATTTATCGAGATTGAGACCATCAACCAATTGAAAGCACTGGACACGAGTGCTGTTCAGCGACTGTTCAAGCAGGCTAATCGCATTCTGGCGAAATTCAAGTTCTTTTTCATCTTCCAGACTACGCACCGCCCAGCCGATCCGCCCAGCCGACAGATGAGCCAGCACCGACGCCTTGTCGCGTTCCACTCCCCATGACCGTTCCAGCGCATCCGTCGTGCTGGTGATGGATAAGGGGCGTAAATTGAAAATCTGGCAGCGCGAGTGAATCGTTGGCAAAATCGCGCTGGGTTCCTCCGCCGTCAGAATTAACACGACATTGCCCACCGGCTCTTCCAGTGTCTTCAGAATAGCGTTCTGGGCAGCGGCCTGAGCTTCTTGAAAACGTCGCAGGATGGCAACCCGATAACGACCTTCGTAGGGACGCAAGGCCAGTTGTCGCTGCAATTCGCGTATCTGGTTGATTTTCAATGTTCCGCCGATTCGCTCCGCTTCGACAATGGCAATATCGGGATGGCCGTTGCTGGCGATCAGGCGGCATGCCCGGCACTCACCGCACGGCTTTGGCTCATTGGTGCAGTTGAGCGCCATCGCGATGGACCGGGCAAAGGTCGTCTTGCCAATTGAGGCGGGGCCTTGCAGTAGAAACGCATGGCGCACCCGCCCGTTGTTAAATGCACGTTGCATCTGGGCTACGGCCCAGTCATGACCAATGACAGGAAAGGTTGTATACATCAGCAGCTTTCATTTGATGGAGTCGCAGTCAGGGCTGCCGGTCAGAGTGAATCCAATCACCAGTTCATCACCGTCTGCATACTTGATCCATGTAGATTCGTCTTCAAGTTCACACTCCGCTATATTACCATTTTCTCGCTCAAGTTCGAGGATATACTTTTCAACCCGTTCGCCTGCGCGTTCCTCACCGAGCTTGCGGCTGCCCGATCCTTCGGCAAGAATGAAGTTCGGCCATGCGGGGTTTAGATCACTCCCTCCGGCATTGACTTCTCGGTCCTCAACCCACCTGTCGATGGTATAGGAACACACCTGAACATCGTAGTATTCGGTCCGGTACTTTGGCTCACATACCTGTTCACAAACTGTATCATTCCGAAACGATCCATCACCCTGATCAACCCGCCGACTCGTGCATTCTTCGTGACATTCCTGCCCATCAGGGACCTGCCGTGAACGCTCTTCGATGGTCCGGCTGACGCTGTAGGCCGCGCTTGGCATGTCCGTGCAATCGCGGCGCTCACTAACGGCGCGAAACTCTTCAATCTTGACGATGCGCTCCCATGAATGCCCGTTGACGGTGACGGTTTCTTCCTGTGTGTAGAAAAACAGAAAGTAGATCCCGGCGCATAACACGATCAGTACCGCCGCAAGCCCTCCGCCCCACATCGTAAGCTGCCGCCTTGTCAGGCCAAGCAGGACTGCCTGTGGCGCAGCCTCCGCAAACATGCTGCGCTCCTGAGCAAGTTTCACATCTGCCTGATATTTTTCCGCCGCCACATCTCGCTTGTTTTCGGCAAATTCGCTCTCGACCTGATCTTCACGCCGGGTGGCCTGCTGGGCATCCGATAGATCAGCACCACACGACCCACAGAAATTGGCAGTGGCGCTGCTCAGTTCGCCACACGCCGGGCAAATCCGGTCGACACCGACAAAGCGATGATCCTTGAGCGCCACCTCTTCGCCGGGCTTGGGGAAATAACGATAATCCGGGTCCTGCGATGCCCCACAGTTAGGGCAATGCCGGTGAGTTACACCGAACAATTTCTCCGCCCCACAAAACGGGCAGTCCCAGAACATCTCATACACACCATCGCCCGTTTCCTGACCTGTGCTTTCCGGGGATGTGTTCGCTTGATAATTCTGTAAAATCTGCCCGGCTTGTTCGGATACGACAGCCACCAGATCCTGAACATCGGCACTTGTGAAATTAAAAGTACTGGTATCAAGATACTGCACGAATTGTTGCGTCCATGCCACATCAGCGCTGTCATCATCCTGTGTGATCATCTGCGATGTCTGCTGGATGTGCTGGATAGCTGCCTGGGCGACTGGCCTTAAATCAACAGATGGGTCGGTTTGATATAGCTGCTGAAGGACGGGCAAAGCGCCGGGGTCTCCGATGATCCCTATTTGATAAAGCGCCCGCAAACGTACCTTTGCACCTGGATTATTGAGTTGTTCAAGTAGTTCTTCAAGTGTTGCCATTTTTCTCTTTTCCCTGGACTGAAACGGTCCTGCATTCCATTCTAGTACAAATTTTCTTCAGGAAAAATTGATAGAAAACGGTTTGAATATGCCGTAGTTAGCAATTGATTAATGAGCGAAAGCGTCTAGTGTTCCTGCTGAAGTAAGGCTAGGGCTTCGATAAGCGCCTCGCGCCGCTCGTATTCAGCATCAATCAGCAGACGTTCGAGCGGTTCAATAGCTCGTTTATCCCCCAGTACCCCCAATGTGCGGATTGCCATTGGTACAAGATTGAGCGGGTCGTGGGATTTTCTGTTATCGTTGATGAAACGTACCAGCGGGCCATATGCTTTCCAGCTACGGGTATCTCCCAACGCCTGAATCGCACTCTCACGCACAATATCGCTGGAGTCCTTTAACGCCTTTTCGAGGACCGTCATAACCTCATCATCTTCGGGGTAATGACCGAGTGCCCGCAGTGCTGTCGGGCAGAGTTTGGGGTCTCTGGCGAATTCCAGCAGCGGCTCAATCAAACGCTCATCCTTCACCCATGTCAGCGCATGTAGCGCCCTTGACCGTGCCTTCCAGCCGCCGTATTCAACCTCGTCCAGCAGCGGCTCAATGAGTTCTGTGATGTCGTCCATGTCGGCAAAGTCTTTGAGTGCCTGCTGGCGTGTCGCCACATCGTTGCTCAGCAGGTTTTCCAGTAACGTCATGCAGTCCCTCAATGTTAGCTGTAAAAGTGAATACCCAATTTTACCCTTTCTGGCCTCAAAATATAATGCCGAAGCATGGTATAATGCCCACGTTAATCATCCCAAAGTTCATGCAGGACTAACGCTTACAATGAAGTACATGACCAGTGCCGAAGTTCGTGAGGCATTTCTTGATTTTTTTGAGGAATACGGCCATAAACGTGTTCCTTCATCATCGCTTGTACCAGGCAATGACCCGACGCTGCTCTTTACCAATGCAGGTATGGTGCAGTTTAAAGATGTCTTTCTGGGCATCGACAAACGTGACTACGACCGCGCCACCTCATCACAGAAAGTAATGCGTGTCAGCGGCAAACACACCGACCTTGAAAATGTTGGCCCCAGCCCTCGTCACCACACCTTTTTTGAGATGCTGGGCAATTTTTCATTTGGCGACTATTTCAAGAGTGACGCCTGTCGCTTTGCGCACCAATTCTTAACACAGGCCGTTGGCTTGCCGGAAGAACGCCTTTTCTACACCGTCCATCGCGATGACACAGAATCCTACAATATCTGGGTCAATGAAGTCGGTGTGCCCGCCAACCATGTTTGCAAATTGGGCGACAAAGACAACTTCTGGATGATGGCCGACGTTGGCCCCTGTGGCTATACCTCAGAAATTCATTGGGACAATAGGCCGGAAGAAGGAATCGACTCTGCCCAGGCGTCCTTTGATACCGATGACGGTCGCTTTCTGGAAATCTGGAATCTGGTCTTCATGCAGTTTGAAGCACAGCCTGATGGGTCACGCCTGCCACTGCCCGCCCCCGGTGTCGATACGGGTATGGGACTTGAACGATTGATGTCCGTTGTGCAAAGCGTGGACAACAACTTTGAGACCGATCTGTTCCTGCCACTCTTGAAAGCCATTCAGGAATTGACAGGCGACACCGACGAACAGCGCGACGCCAATATTGTGCCCTACCGCGTGATTGCCGATCATATTCGCGGGTCCTGCTTTATGATTGCCGATGGCGTCCGACCCGGACCCAATGGCCGCGATTACATCTGCCGGATGGTGCTGCGCCGTGCCATGCGCTTCGGCAAAAAACTCGGCTTTGACCAGCCATTTCTGGCCCACGTTGCCGGTGCCGTTATCGAGACGATGGGGCCGATTTACAGCGAGGTGAAGGACAAAGCCGAGACCATTCGCGATGTTGTCACCAAAGAAGAACAGCGCTTCTCTCGAACCATTGATCGCGGCTTGAGTGAACTCGATTCGATGCTCGAAGAACTTCCTGAAGGTGGCGAGTTAAGTGGTGCAAACATTTTCTACCTGCACGCCACGCTTGGCCTGCCCTTTGAAGTTACCCGCGATGTTGCTGAAGAACGCGGCTACACGGTCGATGAAGCGGGCTTCCGGCAGGAACAGCAGGACCATGCCCTGAAATCCGGGCAGGGGAGTTTTGATAGGATTGATGTCGGCAAAACCTACAATGCCCTGCTTGACGATCTCAAAGCTGAAGGATTTGATGGCGTCGAACAGTTGCAATATGGCGACCTGACGCTCGACACCTCAATCATTGCTATGCTGGTCAATGGCGAGCGTGTGAAAGAAGCGACGGTCGGCGACCGAGTTGAAGTTGTGCTTGCCGCGACGCCGTTTTATGTTGAGAGCGGTGGTCAGGTGAGTGATACTGGTACGATTGAAGGTGACGGTTTTTTGATTGACGTTGAGGATGTCAGAAAACCCGTCGGCGGCATGATTGTTCACATTGGCGAGGTTGTTCAGGGCATAGCTCGACCCGGCGATGTAACCACCAGCGTGGACGCAGGTCGCCGGGCGGACATTACCCGCAACCATACTGCCACCCATCTGCTGCATGCGGCACTGCGTAACCATCTGGGCATACATGTCCAGCAGCGTGGTTCGCTGGTTGCACCGGACCGCTTGCGCTTTGACTTCAGCCACGATGCGCCCGTCAAATTGGAAGAACTTCAGGCTATTCAGCGCGAGGTGAACGAACAGATTCTACAAGATAATCCGGTATTACCTGTCTGGAAATCGCTTGATGAGGCCCGAGCCGAAGGGGCAATGGCGCTGTTCGGTGAGAAATATGGCAGCGAAGTCCGCACCATCTCAATTGGCAATGGCACTGAACGCTACAGTTACGAGTTGTGCGGAGGAAATCATGTCAGCAATACCGCCACCATCGGGTCAATGGTCATTACCGAAGAAACCGCTGTCGCACAGGGCATCCGCCGCATCGAAGCCCTGACCGGACAGGCGGCTCAGAATTATGTTAACCAGCGGCTGCAAACACTGAATTCAGTGGCCCGCCAACTACAAACTGCGCCCGATCAGGTCGCTAACCGTGTGGCGGCCTTACAGGATCAGGTCAAAGCTCAGCAGAACGAAATTGAGGCGTTATATCGCCGTCTGGCACGGGCCGAATTTGACGACAAATTAAAGCAGACCGAGGTCGTAAATGGCGCTCATGTTCTCGTGACGCAGGTCAACACCACGTCCGCCGACACTTTGCGTGAAATGACCGACTGGTTCCGCGAAAGTTATCAAGATCATGCAGTGGTGGTGCTGGGCATGGTAGCCGAAGGCGGCAATCCGCAGTTTGTGGCTGCCGTGACAAAAGACCTCACCGACCGAGTTCATGCCGGGAACATTATCCGCGATGTTGCCAAAGTCGTGGGTGGCGGCGGTGGTGGGCGTCCAAATATGGCGCAGGCCGGGGGCAAAG
>JAKEEQ010000496.1 GCA_022616515.1 Chloroflexota bacterium
AGAGAATATCCATCAAGCACCCCGGCGGGCATGTAAATTTGCGATTTCACGGAGGAGTTTGCGTTCGCGCCGCTGTGAACGCAGCAGAGCCAGAAACACCAGCAAAAATAGAATACCCAAAAACACGACTCCCACAAGTTCTTCAGTTTCGACTTCGACATACCCCTGATTCAGCCCCGGTATTCCGGGCTTACGTGCATTGTCTACTGTCATTTCGAGAAATCCTTCAGTTAGCGGCTGTCAAAGGAATGGTGTCCTTCGGTGTGATCCGGGCTAGCGAATCAAGCTTGCGGCGGGCACTGTTCAAGGTTGTCCAGTGGTAGGCCATTGCCGCCAGTCGCCGCAAATGCTTCGGGTTGAGCGGGTTGATGTTTCCGTGCCACAGCGCCTGCCATGTGCGCCGGGCGCGGAATTCCTTGTGAACCACCGTATGCAACTGGCGGTAAAACTCGGTGTTGAATGTGCCGCGATAGAGCATCGCTAAATCTTCCGAATCGTGCCAGTTGGTACGGTTCAATTGCGATTTGACCATGTCATAGAACTTGGTTCCCGGCAGCGGATAACTGACCGAAATGCCAATGTCGTCGGGCAGCGATTCGCGCACCATCTTCAGCGTGAGTTCAATATCGTCGCGGGTTTCGCCCAGATAACCGAATTGCAGGAAAAATCCAACTTCAATGCCCTGTTCGGCAAGACGTTTGCGGCTTTCGTAGATTTGCTCGACCTTCGTGCCTTTTTCCATCGCATCCAGAATCTTCTGCGAACCGCTTTCAGCCCCCATCCAGACGGTTTTCGCCCCGGCCCGGCTCAAAGCGCTGGCAGTATCTTTGTAGAGAATGAGGTCGGCGCGTGACAGGCATTTAAAGGGCGTCTGGATGCCGCGTTTTTCTATCTCATCGGCAAATTCCTGCATCCAGTCCGGGCGCAGGCCCATAATATCGTCGGCAAACCAGATATGATCCAGCTGGAAGTTTTTCTTCAGCCACTCCAACTCATCTGCAACACTTTGCGGCGAACGCACATTATAGCGCTGGCCCCAGATGGGCTTGGCACACCAGTTGCAATGATAGGGACAGCCGCGCGTCGTTACCATGTTAACGCTGTAATAGCCATGCCGCTCGTACCAGATGCCGCGATATTTCTCCACATCCACCAGGTCCCACGCCGGGAAAGGCAGTTCATCTAATTGTTTCATAACCGGGCGCGGCAGCGTGGTTTCAACCTCACCTGAATCGCTCAGATAGGCGATGCCCTCAATAGCAGCCCGCGAAGTGTTGGATTTACCCGTGAAATGTTCCATCAATTCCTGTAACGTCAATTCGCCTTCGCCACGAATGACCACATCTGCCCCGTTTTGGAGGTACTGCTCGTAATGATCGGTGGCATCCGAACCGCAGACGATGACAGGAATACTGCGTTTTTTAGCCAGTTTCGTCATCTTGAAAGCCGCTTCGCGCATGTTCAGGAGGCACATTTTCGACAAATAGTTAAAATTGTCCTCGTAAATAACGGCATAGCGCGGCTGGTATTTATCCAACGCATTGGCCCATTCTTGCTCCGAGTCGGCCAGCATGGCGTCAAACAGGGCCACATCATATCCCTGTTCCCGCATGAAACTGGCGGCAAATAAGGTTCCCAGCGGCGGATAGGGCTGCATGGCCGCGTATAATTTGGGGTCGAAGCGAAGGTAGTAGCTTTGTCCAAAAAGGATGTCAGTCATGGTAATTGATCACGATCTTCTTTTGCGGTTATTTTAGCAAATGCTGCGTCAATTGTCCTACAACAGCCTGATTCTGATTTTCAGCAATACGGGTACTGCCCTGCTGGCGTTCGTGTTGACCCTGATCATTGCGCGTGGTCTGGGCGATGTCGCGCTGGGTCAATACGCGGGAGTAATGGCCTGGGTACTTCCCCTGACACTGCTGGTTGATTTTGGCATCAGCACACTTATCACCCGTGATGTTGCCCAATATCCGGCACGGGCACAGGCATATCTTGATACCGCCTATCCGATCCGGCTGGCTCTGGGTCTGGCAATCATTGGACTTGTCACGCTGGCCGCGCCCCTCATGACAAATGAGCCGGATGGCCTGCGTTTTGCCATATGGCTGGTATTGATTGACTCCCTGTTTGCTAACTATACCGCAGTTTTTCGTGCCTTAGATCACATGCTGCCGATTTTATATCTAAATATATTCTTGCTGGCGATGCAGGTTGGCGGAGCACTATTGGTCGTATGGCAGGGCTGGGGCATTGTGACGTTGTTCGGCTTCATTGTGGGGGCGGACGCGATTCAGTTGGCGAAAACATGGCTGGTCTGGCGAGAAATCCGGCCCGGCAGCGATGAAGCTCCTACCAGCATATCGCTGGAATGGCCCGTGCTGCTCAAACAAGGACAGGCGTTTATGGTGGCGGGCGTTCTGGCGACGCTTCAGTTGCGCGGGGTTGTTATACTGCTTGAACAACTGGAAAGTGCGCAGGTGGTCGGATGGTATGCCGCCGCCAGCCGTTTGATAGAGGCGATGCGTATGATTCCCGGCGCGATGTTCGGCGCAATATTTCCAACCCTGTCTGCCCTGATTGACCACCCCGCTCAGCTAAGGCGTATTTTTCGTTATTCGCTTAGTGTGTTAGTTTTGTACGGGGGAGTTATGCTGACGGGTGTGCTCACCGCCGGGCAGCAGGTGATTGAACTGCTATTCGGCAACGAATTCTCCCCGGCAGGTGGCGTTTTTAACATACTGGCAGTGGCATTTTGGGTTGGTTTGATACGTGGATTGCTGACACTGTGGTTTTACGCTCTCCATCAAGAACGGCTTGTCAATTGGATTACTGCTCTGACACTGGTTGTCCAATTCTCAGTGGGTTTCTGGCTTATTCAGAGCATGGGTATTGATGGCGCTGGATGGGTCTTGCTGGTAGGAGAAATTTTTTCATTGACATTAATGGTTATCCGTCGTCCCAAACTATTGCTATAATGGCGAGCGGATATTCATCTCAAAGGGAACGAATTTTGATGAAGTTATTGCGTCCAGCCTTGATATTCCTGATCGTTTTACTTGTAGTCTTGACCGCCTGTGACAGGGCAGAAGAAGAACCCCTGCCTACCCGCGTTGACCCTACGCTGCTTGCGGCAGAGGCCGGGATTATTCCACAGGAAGATGTCGATGCGACATTGACGGCCATTGCGCCGCCACCCACTGGTACATCAACGGCGACTGATCCGCCAACCGATACACCTGAACCCACTGCAACCGACACCGCCACCGACACGCCGACGGTTACGCCAACCGAACCGCCATTTATTGTGGAAGAACCCAACCGGGTAATTTTTACATCCGATGCGGGTGGCACTGATGACCTCTGGATTGTTGATGCTGATGGTAACAACGTGCAGCAATTCTATGGCAACCCGGAAAGCAGGGAACAAAATGCGGCCTGTCACCCACGCGGTGAAGCGCTGATGTTCGACTCGGATGTGGCAGGTGACCGCGAAATCTACATCATGGAATTTCCATCACTGGAACCACGCCCGCTGACCGCAACCGATGGCGAAAACTTCGAACCGCACTATTCACCTCCCGGCGATACAGTGGCGTTTGTCTCTACCCGCAGCGGCAATTGGGACATCTGGATGATGGATAGCGGTGGTGGCAATATTGAACAAATCACTACCAATGAGGCTAAAGAATTTTCGCCCGCGTGGAACCTTGATGGCACAAAGTTGTATTACGGTTCAGAGCGCGACGGCAATCTCAACCTGTTCGAGTATTCACTTGAGACCGGGATTGAGCGACAGATTACATCTATTGATGACTTCAACGAGCGCGATCCATGGCTGTCACCGGATGGCAAAACGCTGGCCTTCGTCAGCCAGTTCATACCGGATGACCCCAATACAGCCGCGATTTATGCAATCGATCTGGAAACCGAGGAGGTCAGGCTGCTCATTCTGGCTGACCGTGCTTTTGAATATCCAATCTGGCTGGACGAGCAGACCATTATTGCCTCAACCGAAGCCTCCGGTGAAGGGAAATCGCTGCTGCGGGTGAATGTCGTTACCAGCGACGTGTTGATGATCTCACCACCCAGCCCCAATCATCAGATTTCACAACTTTGTTACCTTCCGCCGGAAGTTCTTGACGCATTGGACCAGTTCCCGGCACAGGAGCCGATTTCAAACGAACCAACCGAGTCCGTACCAACAGAATCTGGACTTCCAACAACTGAGGCGACCATCGAGGTAACACCGACGTTCATTCCGTCCATCACACCCTCCCCTGAACCCGAAATCGAAGCAGGCAGCGCATTTGAACCTGTTCAGGAAGCACCACCGGAATGGCTGCTGTCCACC
>JAKEEQ010000497.1 GCA_022616515.1 Chloroflexota bacterium
CCAGCATAGGCGGCAAACCGGGGGTCATCAATTTCGAACGTCTGGTTGCTCTCGCTCTGCGTATAGTAAATAACGCCTGCTGCAATGAGTACTGCCACCAATGCGCCAACGATAAGCAAACTGCGCTGGTTCTGGGCAGTTCTGGCACTCTGACGTTGTTGTCTTGCTCTTGCCATTTACATTCTCCACAAACAATACAAACCCTTGTTTTCTGCCCTGAATCTAGTGAGGGGAGCCGATTCTGTCAAGTAATAGCTAAATGAGAGGGACTTAGTCGCATCCATTTTCGCTGGCGGTTTAGTTCTGGAATTCCATCCACATTGATTGGCTTATGGTGCTCCTTCATCGGCCAGAATCTCTGCAACAACTTCATCTAAATCGAGTGTTTTGCTGTGTTCCAGTGCTACCTCGAGTTCGTCGACGGGCATTAACTCGCGCAATTGAGCCAGCGTCGGTTCAATTATGTCCTGTTTGGTTTCGGAGGGAGTTGAGGGGTGAATGATCACCAGTCCTAAGATTCCAACGGCACGTTCATAGTGTCCGCCGTTAGTCATTAACCTTGCTACACCGGCCAGTGAATCAAGCGTGATCGGCGTAAATCCAGCCGCTGTCGACTCGCGTAGCGCATCAAGATAGTAGCCGTGTGCGATTGTCGCACTACCGTGACTGGATATCACGTGCCCCAGGTTGTCCAGACTCATGGCGGCTCCGGCCCGGTCGCCGATCTCTTTTCTAATAGTCAAACTATCTTCATGATAACAACAGGCAGCCTCGAAATCTCCCTGATGCTCAGCAACAACACCCAAGTTATTCAGACCTGTGGCGGTTCCTGCTCGGTCACCGATCTCTCGCCAGATAGCCAAGCTTTCCTCATGGTAACGGCGGGCGGCCTCATAGTCGCCCTGCATCATAGCGCTATTGCCCAGGTTGCCCAGAGTGGCGGCAACCCCAGACCGGTCGCTGATTGCTATTCTAATAGCGAGGCTTTCCTCTTTGTAACGGCGGGACGCCTCATAATCGCCCTGCATCATAGCGATAATGCCCAGGTTGTTCAGAGTGGCGGCAACCCCGGGCTGGTCGCTGATCGCTATTCTAATAGCCAGGCTTTCCTCATAGTGGTGACGCGCAACCTCATATTCCCCTCGATCCGAGGCAACGTTACCCAGATTATTCAGGCTATCGGCAATTCCGGTGCGGTCCTCGGAGCTATGAGCCAGTGCCAGTGCCCGCTCCACATGGCTCTCGGCCTCTTCATAGTCACCTATTCTCTTAAGGACTATACACAGTTTATTAAGCGCTTGTACTTCGATGGCGTGATCAAGTGATTGATGAGCCAGTTCTAACCCCTGCGTTAGATAGCTCGTTGCCGCTGAGTAATCACTCAGATCGTTATGGGTTTTTCCTATGCCAACCAGTAGTTGTGCGCGAAGTACCGGGTCTTCTTCAGGAACGAGGGCAAATGCACGCTCGAAGGCCGTGAGTGCTCCGCGAAAGTCACTGACTCGATGCAGTGCATCCCCGGCTCGATAATAATAATCTGCCGCTCGAGCATTCTCGTCGGCCAGTTCATAATGACCCGCAATCAAAGTCAGATATTCGCTGACACGGTCCCCTGTATGCTGTTCCAGCCAAGAGGCCACCTGTGCATGGTAAGCTCGCCGCAGCTTGAGCAGCACTGTCTCATAAGCAACATCCCGCAGGATCGCATGTTTGAAGATGTATTCCTGTGCACCGGAAAAGGCTGATTGCCCGCGCGGGAAAATGAGTTCCCGACTATGTAACTGATCTATCTGCGACGTCACATCGTGATTGTCAGCTAACTCCGCGACAAC
Organism: Chloroflexota bacterium; assembly: GCA_022616515.1. Classification (GTDB taxonomy): domain Bacteria; phylum Chloroflexota; class Anaerolineae; order Aggregatilineales; family J027; genus JAKEEQ01. The sequence goes on from JAKEEQ010000497.1 coordinate 1,833, forward strand.
CGCATCCCAGAACAGGCGACCAACCACTGAAGCGCGTTGAAGAGTCGCCTTTTCAGCCGGGGGTAGGCTGTCCAGGCGGGCCTGTAATACACCGATCAACGTCGGTGGCACGCGCAGTTCGGTAAGTTGCTTCATTTCAACTTGCCACTCATCATGGCCGCGTTGAATGATGCCGTCATCAATCAACATTTTGACCAGTTCTTCAACATAGAAGGGATTGCCTTCAGCTCCCTTCACAATCAACTGGCGCAGATCATCGGGAATCACTAGCATTTTCTGTAGTACTTCATTAACCAGGGCCCGACTAGCGTCTGCTGTAAGGGGTTTTAGATCCAGCCTGTTGTGGGATTCTCCCCAAGCCGGATGCCGCTCAAAAAATTCAGGACGTGTCAGGCAGACCACCAGCAACTTACCTGACGGGATCTCATTCAGAAGGTGATTGAGCAAACTCAGTGAACTGTCGTCAATCCAGTGCAGATCTTCCAGAAACATCACTGTTGGTTCACTGGTTAATGCACGAAAATAATTGGTCAGATAAGCCGTCGCCAGCTTGCCGAAGGAAGAGCTGCCAAGCAGGTTTGCCACGGTCTGGCTGGTTGAAAAATCAAAGCCAATCATATGTCCCACGAGGTCGGCGCGTTCCGCATCCAGCACGTTCTGCATACTTGTCCGGAATTTCTCCAAAACCGTTGCCACACTGTCGCTTTCCAGAATATTGAATCGGTTGCGGAATATGTCACGAATAAGACTGTAAGCCGTATTCTGCATCTGTGGGGTGGTGCGGCCTTTGAAATACCAGATGTCCTCCGGGCGCAGTTCAATCCAGTTGTCGAATTCGTAGAGCAATCGTGATTTGCCAACGCCCGCATCCCCCACGATCATCACGACGGTGGTTGTTGTTTCGTCAATGGCAGTCTGATAGGCATTTTGCAGTGCGCGCAGTTCGGCATCGCGCCCGATCATGCGTGTCTCAATGCCTTCTACACCCCGCGTTGAAACACGAAAGGTGCGTGGTTTTGCACGCAGCACAACATAGGTCTGAACGGGTTCAGCTTTGCCTTTAACCGTGATCGGCTTTTGTGCCTGTACATCGAACACCCCCCGAACATGGCGATAGGTGTCATGCGAAATGAGGACGCCGTCTACCGGCGCAGCATACTCTAACCGGCTGGCCAGATTGACTGTATCGCCCATCGCGGTGAATTCATCTGTCGAGCCGATAGTTCCTAACAAAACGGGGCCAGTATTGATGCCGATGCGCATTTTCAGGGTAGCGTTATGATCTTCAGGGAATTGAGTCAGCGCCGCCTGCATATCGAGGGCAGCCCGAATAGCATTTTCGGGATCATCCTCACGAGCGTCATCGGCACCCCATAGAGCCATCACCGCGTCGCCGATGTGTTTATCAATCATACCGCCATGCGCCACGATAGCACCGTCCAGCCCCTGCCACAGCGCATTCATCACATCGGTCACTTCTTCGGCGTCCATGGTTTCCGACATGGCCGTAAAGCCAGACACATCCGCCATCAGCACCGTTACCTGCTTGCGTTGTTGAGCGGAACGCACAACCTGCGCCTCGAGACCGGCCAGTGATGAGCGTAGGGCGGCCAATGTTGCATCAACCACCGCATCACCCAGGGTTGGCCGCATATTTTCCTGCGCGTCAATGGCTTGTTTGAGTTCAGCGATTTGTTCTTGAGTAGACTTGCTCATGATGATTTCCTATCGTCCCAAAACCCAGCCTGATAGTGATCGCAGTCCAGTGGCTAATCTTTCACCGGATCGCTCAACTTTTAATGTTGTAACTTGTATTTTAACAACCGTCACTACAGTCGCACAAACGGAATCATCCAGGGCACTTTGTTCTGATAGTCCGCGTACTGTTCGCCAAAGTCCTCACGCAGTTTTTGCTCCTCGAACAACGATCCGATGATGAAGTACAGCGTTGCGCCCACATTGAAACCCAGCCATGTCGTGGTCATGATGGGACTGGGCCAGATCGCCATCAACGAGAAGAGATAGAGCGGATGGCGCACCAGTCCATAAACACCGCCGGTTTGCATGGGTTCGTCGGGCAGGGGCAGCGGATCGCCATTCAGCCAGGCGACTAATTGGCGCACCCCTAGAAAGCGCATCCCGTCAATTTGCAGCAGGGATACGCTCAGGCCAATCAACCCCACCAATTGGATCAAAATGAAAATCACGGCGATAGCACCATCGGCACGCCACACGACCGCGCCGGGTTCGCGCACGCCATAATACAGCACCGGGATGAGCGTCAGGGTGGCGGCGATGTTGAACAACAGGCGATACAGCCCCTGATAGACCCGCTCTCCCATCCAATCGCGCACCCAGCGTTTCAGAAATACGGCTGCCATGAAACTGTGGATTGCGCCGTAAAGCACGAGCAGTGTTAACATCGTCATAAATTGTTGCATGGCCTTTGCGCTCTCCACTATAATATTTGGTCCATCAGGCAGGCTTTGACTGATAGGGTGCTTTATCTGGCGAACGGGATGTATCCCGTCCCTACGGGAGTTTCTTGTCAAAACACGTCGTAGTCCGCCAATAACAAATTCCAACATCAGTCAATATATCACCTTACGGTTCTACGGAAAGGGTTCTGAATGAATATTGTCGATATTATCGCCCATAAACGCGACGGTCAAACGTTGAGCACTGAAGAAATCCGCTACTTCATCACGGAGTTTACCGCTGGACGCGCTGAAGATTATCAGGCGGCGGCGTGGGCAATGGCGGTGTTCATGCAGGGCATGTCACGTCAGGAGACGGTTGACTTGACGCTGGCGATGGCGGACAGCGGCGACAAAATCGACCTATCAGACGTTCTACCCTTTGCCGTAGACAAACATTCGAGCGGCGGTGTGGGCGATAAAACGTCGCTGGTGGTGCTGCCCGTAGTGTCCGCGTGTGGGGTGCCCGTTGCCAAAATGAGCGGGCGTGGCTTGGGGCACACCGGCGGGACACTCGACAAGCTGGAATCGATTGAGGGTTATCAGGTTGAACTGCCAATGGAGCGTTTTAAGGAATTGGCGCGAAAAAATGGTATTGTGCTGGCCGGGCAAACCGCCGAACTTGCCCCCGCCGACAAAGCCCTGTACGCCATTCGTGATGTGACCGCGACGGTGAGCAGCCTGCCGCTGATTGCCAGCAGTATCATGAGCAAGAAAATCGCCGCCGGGGCGGATGGCATTGTGCTGGATGTCAAAACGGGTTCGGGAGCCTTTATGCGCAAGGTGGACGAGGCGCGTAAACTGGCGAAGGTTATGGTGGATATTGGTGTGGATGCGGGACGAAAAATGGTGGCACTGGTATCGGATATGAACCAGCCGCTGGGAGTGGCTGCGGGATTGGCGCTGGAAGTCAAAGAGGCTATTGCAACCCTGCATGGTGAAGGTCCAAAAGATTTCCACGACCACTGTATCGAGGTCGCGGCCTATATGCTGCTCCTGGCCCCGGACAGCGGCGTGGATGATATTGACGCCGCCCGTCAAAAGGCACAGCAGAGCATTGATGATGGCAGCGCCTTTGCGAAATTCCGCCTGATGGTGCAAGGGCAGGGCGGCAATGTCGAGCAGGTCGAGTCACCTGATTTATTGCCGGGGGCATCCCACCAGCGCAAAATCGGAGCGCCGCGCAGTGGCTATCTGAGTAAAGTTGATGCGCTGCAAGTCGGCATGGCGGTAGTTGAATTGGGGGGCGGGCGTTTACGCAAGAGCGACCCAATTGACCATGGCGTGGGCGTTGAGACGCTCTTAAATGTTGGTGACAAGGTAAGTGCCGGGGACACACTGTTTGTGCTGTATGCCAATGATGAGGAAAAACTGGAAACGGCATTGAATCGTTTGCGGAATGGCGGTTTTGAAATCAACGACGATCCGGTCGAGCCGTATCCGCTGTTTTATGATGTGATTATGGGGGAGTGACTGCGCACATTATTCTCCAGGCAAAAAAACGACGACTTATAGCAGCGAGTCGCCGTTGTCTGTCAAGTATTAGCGCACGGCATCACCCGCGCCTCCGTGGTTTAGCGATTAGCGAAGCGATAACCAACCCCGCGCGAGGTCAGGATGTAATCCGGATTCTGGGCGTCGGTCTCGACCTTCTGCCGCAGATAGTGGATGTACAGTTTCAGGCTGTCCGTCGCATCTGCATATTCCGGTCCCCACGCTTCCTTAACCAGTTCGGTGCGGGGAATCACACGCCCGGCATTCTTGACCAGCACACCCAGCAGCTTGAATTCCTTCGGTGTCAGGTGAACCAGTTCACTGCGGACGATTACTTCGCGATTCAAGAAGTTGATGCGGAAGTTGCCGTTATCGAACACCAGCTCCTCAGACATGCTGGGGGATGGTGCGCGGCGCAAGTGAGCGCGGACGCGGGCAATCAACTCCTCATTGTCGTAGGGTTTGACGACATAATCGTCGGCCCCCATCTCCAATCCTTTGACAACATCTTTCACCTCGGTACGGGCGGTGAGAAAGATAATCGGAACATCTGACAATTCGCGCAGGCGGCGGCAAACTTCCCAGCCGCTCATACCCGGCATCATGACATCGAGCAAAACGAGATCCGGATGATTGCGATATGCCTTGCGCAGACCGTCCTCCGCGCGGTAGGCTTTGATGACTTCGTAACCGTTGTTCTCCAATAACATGGTAATGAGCTGCACGGTTGTGGTGTCATCATCAATAATCAGGACTTTTTGGGTCATCGCCAACTCCTGTGGTACAAACTGATTTCTAACCATTGTCTGAGCTATATTTGTTTTGAATAGTGGTTGTGTGCCCATGATATTCCCATTTGAAACATATGTTCAACGAAACGTTGCAGACAATTTAGCACATTTTGGTTTGAAATCAAACAAGCTCACCTCATAGCGTAGGGAAATGGTATAAAAACCTGACATTTACCTGACGCTGCCGTATGTAGAGAGGTTGTTTTTAGTTTGAAAGCTGTTTGTCTCTCTAACCTTATGCTGCCTTCAGCATAGGAAGCCTTTTGAAAAAAGTCTAATCCTAACATTTGGGGGTTTTAGAAAAGATGGAAAATGATTGAGTTTTGGTTTATGAATCAAACGAAAAAAGACGGGCTGGTTAGCCCGCCTGTTTGCTACAAACTTTTATAAGGTTTTCGATTAACGACCGCGTACCGCCGTCTCGATGTTATCAATGTACAGGCAGTTGGTCGGGGCGTTGTGGGTGACGATGACCGCATCGAAGGGGCGTCTGGTTCCGAGCGACGCAGAGCCTTCGGGGAATTTGTAGCCGCCGCCCGGCAGTGCAACGCCATAACTGGCTGACGACACGATCCGGCCTTTGAAGGTAGCCGTGACGGTCGCTTCATAGCCAAACATGTTTTCCCAATCACTGATCATAAAGTCGAATCCGATGTAGCGCTGCGCCTTATCAAATTCGATGGTCAGGGCCGACATACAGCCACCGATGGTGTTGCCTTGCAGGGCAAATGGCGGATTGCTGCTAAGGCTTAAATCCACGACCGTCCAATCCGCGCCGCTGAAGGTCATGCCGGGAATATTGCTGATGTAGTGCACCGGCATATTGTTGGGCAGCCCGGAAAAATCGGCAAAATAGGCCGATGACGGGGCGGCGGCGGTCAGGCTAACGAGAAGAATGACAACTGCAACAAGTAAACGTTTCATTCAAGGTGCTCCTTGATACTAAAATCAGGTTTCATCAAGTAAGACGAGGGTATTTCTCAGGCGTTACAGGAGCATAACCACCGCTTACCTGACGGCCACATATGCAATGTTTGGGTGGGCGCTCACGCCTCCGGAGCGCCCAATTTGATATATTACGGAGTCAGGTCGCGCTGTTCACGGGTTATCGTGAAGGTAAAGGGTGGCACACTGCGCCCGTCGATGTCCACAAAGCCATACTCCTGAGCCACACCGCCCACAGTCAATGTCTTGCCCGATTTTTCCATCACATTCGGATCGGTAGCCAGCGCGGTTACTGCCCGCCCGATATACTCAATCGACTCGGTGATTTCCCAGCCTTCAAAGCTGAACTCGGTGTCGGTGGTTTGTTTGCCGGGAGAGTAGTGTGCCAGAATAACCTCGGTGCGCATCCAGCCCGGTGATAGGGCAATCGCGGCAATGTTGTAGTCGTGAAGTTCGTAGGCCATGCTAAACGCCATACGATTGATGGCGGCTTTGGCAATGTCATAGGGCAAGTTGCTGATGTACTTATCTTCATCCCAGAAGGTCGTGTTGATAATGAGGCCACTCTTTTGCGGGATCATCATTCTTGCAGCATACTGGCTGGCGCTAAAATGCGCACGTATCCCGGCATCAAACATCTTATCCAGGCGTGCCAGTGGCTGCTTCCAGAAGCCATCCGTGAAGGTGTCCATGTCATCTTCATAGCCACCCCAGATGTTATTGACCAGAATATCAAGGCGGCCCTGTTCGCGCTGGATTTGCTCGAATAGGGCTTCAACCTGCCCGTCATTGGTATGATCGACCTGGACAGCAATTCCCCTGCCCCCACGGGCGTTAACCTGATCTACCGTATCATCAATCGTGCAGCCTGCGAATTCAGGATGCGGATTTTCACGGGTGCGCCGTCCTGTCACATAGACGGGTGCGCCTTCTTCACCTAATACCCGTGCGATGCCGCGCCCGGCTCCCCGGCTGGCTCCGGTCACCAGCGCGATTTTCCCCTGTAAACGTGCCATGATGTCACTCCTTATCTGGTTACGCTTCCACTGTAGCGATCTATTCCTGACAAGGAGTGTCAGGGTTTAACTACTGAAGATCCGCGCTGAAGTCCTTGCACTGCGAGGCGTTCCTCAATCGGTGGCAGGCTGCGGCGGTGCAGCATCATCTCGGAGATGCGCGGGCCATGCTCGGTCCACGGGCAGATTTCCAGACAGATGCCACAGGCATGATGCTCCACAAAATACGGCGCACATTTGCCGATGTCGGTCACCCATTTCTGGATGCCGCGTACCATCTGCTTTTCCAAGGAGATGGCCCCTGCCGGGCACTGCTTAACACACAACTGGCACAACGCGCAGAAATCCGCGATGCCAATATCCGCAGGAGAGTCGAGCGTCACGGGCAGGTTGGTCAGGACGGCTGCCAGCCGGACATTGGCCCCGAACTCGCGGGTAATCAACAGGCCGCTTTTCCCCAATTCACCCAGCCCGGCCTTGATTGCCAGCGGGATATGCAGCAGTTCCGCCGAGGCCATTGTCGTGACCGCTTTCGCATCCCAGCCCAGATGGCGAATATGGGCGGCCATGTCAATGGCGACACGCCCGACATCCAGATAGCCCTGCAAGGCGGCTAGATTGGCGGCTTCACCCGGTGCGCTGAGCATTCTGGCGCATCCATCGGCATGGCGATGCAGATGGCGTAACAATAAGGGACTCGCTCGCCCTCGAAAATGCACTCATCGGTGACATCGGTGATGCCTACCAGTTCTGCTCCGAAATGATAGGCGGTTGATTTGATTTCTTGCGCCATCCGCGCCGGGTCTTTGACGGGAGTTTGATGGCTGTTGACACGGCCTGTACCCAATCGCGACTGCCAGAAAACACGCATGGAGGTTACAAATTCACGCCACGTGCCGCTGGCATGAAATATCCGCTCCAGCGCACCCCACGCCTCACCATAATTGCCCACATGAAACACTTTGCGGGCGCGAACCAGGGC
>JAKEEQ010000498.1 GCA_022616515.1 Chloroflexota bacterium
TGGGCTGCCACTGCGGCAGGCGGTAATCACCGACGGGCTGCTGCTGGCCGTAGATATTATGCTGGACAACGCTGTAAGCCGGGACGTTATAGGCATCTGCCACCATTTGCAGCGTGTGATCCCAATCATCTGGCGCAAGGATAGCCGCCTGCCAGCCACCGTTCAATTCGGCGGCCATGCCTTCCGCTTCAATCCAACCGCCCAGCGTGCTAAGATCATGCGTTTGGTGGATGAGCAAACGGGTTAAAATAGCGTCCAGCCGATGCAGATTGCCGGGTGATGGGAAAAATTGCAGTGCCAGCATTCCCGGAACACTGCCGAAGCCAATCACGCCATGCCCGAAGACCATCATGGAGCGATTGGCGGGATCCGCCGGGAAGAGGTAAACGTCAAGGTCAGAGTTAATGTCCAGTTCTTCGCAGCGGGCGCGGAGAATGGAGTCGATGCGGCTGAGGATGTCCTGTTCGCGGAACTGCTCAAATACCCATGCCGAGATCTCGCGCTTGCGGGCCGGATTGAACAGCCCCCAGCCCTGCTGCCCGAAGCCTGACAGCCCGGCGGCTTGATAAACGGTCAGGGCCGGATTATCGACGTGAATCGGCTTCTGAACGTTGGCGCGTGACCGATTGTCCAGTACCTCTTGATTGAACCGCTCGAAGATGACCTTCGGGTGTTCGGTTGAGGTGAAGAAATTTTCCAGCAGGGTGATTGTGTCATGTACAGTTATCATGGTATCCTCCACAGGCGAGATATGAATTGCCTGAAATGCAGGTTACGGTTTTGTTGATGTGGGACGCGGTGTACCGCGCCCCTCCAAAAAATAACCCACCGGAGGGGTCGGGTATACCCGATCCCGATTCGTCCATAATCAGAATTTGCGTTTTACGTATACCAGAAGGGACATTGAACAAGCCTATGGACAACCCATTCCAGAAAAACACTGCCGACAGCTACGATAAAGTCGCCGCAGATTACGCAAAGAAGTTCCAGCACGAACTCGATTACAAGCCGTTTGACCGCAAAATGCTGGAATTGCTGGTCAAGAGAGTCGGCGGCAAAGGGACCATCTGCGATATGGGCTGTGGGCCGGGCCAGATTGCCGCTTATGTGCAGTCACTGGGTGCGGCGGCCTGTGGCATTGATTTATCCCCGCAGATGGTCGCCGCCGCACAGCAGCTATACCCCACCATCCCTTTTCAGCAGGGCGATATGCTCGACCTGAAGGACGTTGAAGATGATGCCTTTGGCGGCATCACAGCCTTCTACTGCGTCATCCACATCCCCCACGAGCATGTCGTGACGGCATTGCGCGAGATGTATCGTATACTTCGCCCCGCTGGGAGCCTGCTGATGACGTTTCATATTGGCAGCGAAATCCGCCACATAGATACATGGTTTGAAAAGCCTGTCAATCTCGACGGTTACTTTTTCGAAACTCAGGAGATGACAGGCTATTTACAGGCTGCCGGTTTTGTTCTGGATGAGGTGATCGAACGATCTCCCTATCCAGAGGAAGTGGCAACCCGCCGTGCTTATATTTTCGCCCGCAAACTTACGAGCGATTTGCGATAGGTATCGTACACGCTGTCGATATGAAAGCCGAGCTTCTTATAGAGACTGATTGCCGGGACGTTGTCGCTCTGAACGGCAAGACCGACACGTTTTTCGCCGCGCCGCCACCATTCGCCCAGCGCATAGCTCAGCAGCGACAGGCCAATCTCCCTGCCACGATATTCCGGCAGGACACCAATCTGGCGTACCCAGCCGTAATTCTTATCATGGGGACACAGACAGACGCCTGCAATTGTGTCGCCATCCATTGCTAGAAACCACAACGACGGGTCGAAACCTTCGCGGTTGACGTTGAAATTGCGCCAGCTATCGAAGGGCATGTCGTGGTCGCCGGGTATGGATTGGAATGAAGTGTTGACAACATGCCAGACAGTTTTGTCATCCTGCCCCGGAACAAAACTCCGCACAGTGATCCCATCTGCCCATGATGGTTCGCGCGGCGCTTCAGTCATCTGGATTTCCATGACGGCGTCGCTTTTTTCGCGGTCATAGGCGGCGAAAAGTTCTTTTGCGAACGGGTCTTTGCCGTTCACATTCACGATGATGTAGGGCGACAGGTCGTTAAGTTCCATACCGGACATGATTTCCGCAATACGGGCCTCAACCGTCTGAACCAGAAACGAGCCGATCCCTTTGCCCAGATGGTCGGGATGGACCACGCCTTCGAGGTCGAAGCGGGCTTTTTCAGGGTTGGGAATGACTTCTTCATAGGCAATAACTTGACCCTGCTCGTCAAGCACAACCCATGCATTATTGTTGAGGTCAACCTCTTTCATGAACTGGATCAATTCGGCAACATTGAGTTCATGATTGCTTTCAAACTGCACATCATTAGCTTTATAGGTTTGGGTGATAGCCAGCGCATCATCCAATGTGGGACGGCGCAGGGTATAACCATCGGGTAGTTGTGTCATGCTATATTCCTCGTATTGTTCGGTATTCAAAACTGCACCCCACCCTAACCCTCCCCTCTGTCCTTCGGACATCTCCCCATTTATGGGGAGACAGTTCCCTCCTCGTTTACGGGGAGGGTTAGGGTGGGGTAATCTCCAGCGCCTTCACCCATTTTTCCCGCTGATATTGAACGGTCATGCCCTGCGATTGGTACAACCGGATAGCATCTTCATTCGTGCCATCGACATCAAGCACCAATCCGGTGCGCCCCAACTTCTGCATCGCCCTCAGCGTATGTTGCAGCAGGCCGCGTCCAATCCCCTGACCGCGAGAGGCTTCATCAACAGCGATGGTATCAATAAAAGCCATGTCTGGATCATCCGCAAGGCCCGTTGCGGTAATGACGAAGCCAATTATTTCACCGGCCTCGTTCACGGCTAGAAACCAGTAATCCGTATCTACCAGCGGATTCGTTTCGGCTTCATACTGCCATTCGTCAATCACATCCTCAATGTCCTCCAGTGACTGGTAGGCCGGGTCATCTCCGAAAATCTCGCCCATTTTCTGCTGGAGTGCCCGGAAATCGGAGCGCTCCGCAAATGGGGTGATAGATATGCCTGCCGGGATTGTGGTTGCTTCAATTGGTCCGGCAAAGTTGATGTGCATCCGCCAGTATGTCCGGTAATGCCGATAACCGCGCTCCGCCAGAAAATCGTGCTGCTCCTCGTCCGCGCTGTAGAACATGACCGCACAGCGCATAGTGGGCACGTCATCCATCTGATGGAAGCGTTCTGCTGCCCAACCTTCGCCCCAATCCAGCAGCACATCCCGCAAAAATTCAAAATCGGGATGGACGCGCAGCACGAGTTTCGTCTCAGTGAAAGGCGGCGGACACCAGCAGTGACATGATGCCAGTGGGCGATTATCCGCGCCAACCACCACCCGCCAATCGTGCTGCAAATTCAGCAGCGGGCTGTTCAGTTCGGCGCGAATCACCTCCGTTGAGAATTTTTCCCCGCCAATAACCCGCTGCGTTTCGGCATTTGCCAGACCCGCAATCGTGCCAGCATCCTCAATGAGGGGCGGGCGCAGGAAAAACGGTTCGTCCACTAGCGGTTCACCACAATAGTTCAAAGCAACGGACGCCATAGATGGCGGCCCATAGCTGTAAAGTTAAGAGAAATCTCTCTCGCAATGGCGTTATCAAGCCTCTCTCCCCATTTATGGGGGGAGATGTCGCGCCAGCGGCAGAGGGGGGATAGGTTTCCCAAGCGTCGTGAGATGTCCTCATATCGCCTAAACCCATCCCCTCCCTAACCCTCCCCATCAATGGAGAGGGAATCATATCGTCGCCGTTTTCCGGCTTCTGAAGCCATCTTAGGCTTTACTTTACACGCATGGGACGCCCAACGGGGCGTCCACTAATCTTCCAGCGTCTGGGTGCGATACTCTTTGCCGTCACGCAGAATCTTCTCCCACGCGTAATTTTTGCGGTCAACATGCATCCCCGCTTTTTCGTAGAGGCGGGTGGCCCCGGTCAGGCTGTCGGCATCAACATCCAGCAGGGCACGCTTGCGTCCCGCCACCTTTAATGCACGGAATGAATGGTGCAGTAGATTTAGCGCAATACCCTGACGGCGATACTGTGGCATGACGGCTACCGTATCGATATAACCGGCGTCCATATCCTCAGTCATGTGCATGAGACACAGCGACATCCCGGCGATGTTGTCGCCATCCATCGCCAGAAAGAAATAATCCGTGTCAATGTGCGGCGCGGTTTCCAGCCAGTGCTGGATTTCCTCCACCTTCTCATCAAAGAAGCCCCAGTGATCCCGGAAGGAGAGATTGATGGCCTCCGTCAGCACCTGCACATCGTTCAACTCGCTGTATGAGCGGATGGTGATGTCCGGCGGGAAGACGGGTTCGGGAATGTCAGCATTTTCCAGATCAATCTTCATCTTGGCAAAATCGCGGACCTTCGCGAAACCACGCGCCTCCACCAGCGCATTCCCGGAGGTGTCCTTTGCGCTGAGCCAATTAGTGAGCACCACTCTGGCATCTGCGGGGGCAAGATGGATATTTTCCTGCGCACGCTGCTGCGCCCAATCGTAGAGCATCTCCTCAAGCCCCATTCCCTCGTAATCCGGGTGGATGCGGAAACGAATCTCGTTTTCGACAAACGGATCAACCGTGGTCAGGCCCATGATGGCGACCGTTTCGTTTTGCTCGTTGACGATGACACGATAGTCGGTCTCAAGATTCACGTGCGGTGACGAGATAATCGATTGCAAATGTTCAAGTGAATAGGTCGCCAGACCAATCCGTTTGAGGTAGTAGGCATTGATCGTATCAACCATACTCTGCAAATCGTCCATCGTCGGCGGGCGCATTTTCAAGCCCTGCTGTAGTGTTATCATGTGTGCTCCTGTGGCGTGTTCTATGGGTGTTCGGGATCAATTCACGGCGGACAGTATGTATGAGTTTTACCATTAAATTCGGGTTGTGTTGGCATGGGACGCGGTGTACCGCGCCCCTCCGAAACCGCATTTACCGGAGGGGTCGGGTATACCCGATCCCGGTTTGCCTATAACCCGGACCATTTTGTCAAAACCCATCGTGGCATCCGAATTAACTGCGCTTCCAAGAATTTTGAACGGCCCCCTTACGGGAAAATGAACCGCTTATTCGTCAACGGATAGGGTTCGATAATCAATTCCATCGCGCATCACCTTTTCGTAGTCTACACCTTCGCGCAAAACATACATACCCGCTTTTTCATAGAGACGAGTTGCCCCGGTCAAACTCTCTGAATCGACATCCAGCAGCACCACTTCTTTACCACGTGCTTTCATCTCACGGAAGGTGAAATGCAGCATGGCGAGGGCCAGCCCCTGACGCCGCCACGTGCGCCGCACGCCTAATGTATAAACATAGCCGTGATTCTTATTCTCGTTGCTCGTCGGCGTACAAAGTGACATACCGGCTATTTCATCGCCGTCCAGCGCCAGCCAGAAGGTCGTCGCGTCATAGTTCGGAGACTTTTCTGGATTCGTCCATTCCGCCCAATTTTCCACACGCCGTTCCTCAGTGGTGCTCACATATCCCCAATGATCGAGGAATGCATCATCAGTAGCGTTTGCCATCGCACGGAGGTCTTTGAATTCGGCGAAAGTTGTCATGTGAATATTGGGTGGAAATTGGGGTTCGGGGATGTCGTGATCAAGGTCGATTTTCATGGTCCAGAAGATGCGGGTTTTTTCGTAGCCTTCATTTTCAAGCAGTTCGATGGCATCTTGATGGTGGGAATAGGCTCCACTGACCACCAGTAGTTTCGCATCGGCGGGCGCTTTCTCGAAAGTTTCCCGAGCACGTTGTTCGGCCCAGCGGGTGATATAAGTGCCCAGCCCCTGATTTTGATAATCCGGGTGGACATAGGCATTCACCCACGCTCTGATAAATGGCGGGTCATCGTTCCAGACTTCGCCATAGGCCACCGGCGTATCGCCATCCCACACCACACGAAAATCCTTCTCGCGGTCCATGCCGTCAAAATTCCAGTGGGAGCGAACTTCAATCGTGTTGGTCGAAGGAACGCCAACGAGTGCCATTGAGCAGCGATTCTTGAGGTTTGCAATCTGTTCGGCGTCTTCATCCTGCGGAAAACGGATGTCAAATTGTTCTGCAATCTGGGGTTCGGTAAACATTGTATGAACCTTTATGAACCTTATACGGGTTTAGAACATCGTATACAGGGTATAATAACTTTATAAAAATGCAAGCCCCTTTATGGTTTTCTCATTTTTCACTACGTCGGTGTACGAACGACCTGTCATCGAATCGAAATTTGGTTCCCTTTTCTGCGGCGGACACAGCATTGCTGTGTCCCTACGCGACTCGCGGGTTTTCGTAGGGACGCCCAACGGGACATCCGTGTAGATACAAATTGACATGCCTGACAACTTGTTCGTAGCCCCCACTACGTCTTATACGGCTTATGTGAAATGAAAACCTGAACCCCCTCCGGTCCTGGCGGACCACCTCCCCCAA
>JAKEEQ010000499.1 GCA_022616515.1 Chloroflexota bacterium
ATAGAGTCGGCGTTGGCGTCGGTGATGGCGTCGGGGTAAATGTCGGATAGGCTGTATAGGTCGGCAGGGGAGTATAGGTTGGATAGAACGTGTAGGTTGGCTGGGGCGTGGCAGGCGTTTGAGCCGTTACCGGCATCATCGAAACCAACGCACCTATCGTCAAACCCAATGCAAGAAACATTAACTTTCTGAACATTGTGTGAAAACCTTTTTCAATCAAATGAAAGTTTGGTACACTCGATACACATTCGTTAGCTCCCGGTTTGGACGGTATCTATTATGAGCCAGAAGCGCTTGCTGGTAATTGAAGATGACGCAGATCTTGGGGAAATGCTCGTCACTTTTTTTGACTCCCAGGGCTACGAGGTATATCATGCTACCTCTGGTTCAGAAGGCGTTTCCCTTGCCCGCGCAAAATTCCCTAACCTTATTCTACTTGATGTCATGCTGCCTGATATGGAAGGTTTCGACGTCTGCCGCTTTCTGCGCGGGTCTACCCTGACTAAATATATCCCCATTACTTTTCTAACACAACGTGATGCACGAGCCGATAAGGTCGCAGGTTTGCAAATTGGGGCCGATGATTACGTGACGAAACCCTTTGACATTGAAGAATTGCGCCTGCGTGTTGAACGATCTATCAAACGTGCCACGCGAGATCACATCCACGAAGCACGAACCGGCTTGCCCACTGGCCCGCTGGTTGAGAGCGAGTATTATCAGATTTCTGAAGAAAAGAACTGGAATTATATTATCGTCAAAGTAGAAGGTTATGCTGCTTTTCGTGATCAGTATGGGTTTATTGCCGCTGATGACGCCATTTATCTAGCTTCCAACATCATTTCGGATACACTGGCGCGTCTGGGAACAGGTAATGATTTTCTCGGCATTCAGGAAAATGATTTTGTCCTCTTCACGCGCAGTGAGCATTTTTCTGACATGGTGAAGTCTTTCACGGAAGCGTTTAAAGAACGTGCACGAACCTTCTACAATTTTGCCGACGTTGAACGGGGTCGTCTACTCCTGAACACAGGCACTGACCGAGAGTCATCCGCGCCACTAATGCACTTTGCGGTTCAAGAATATAGGCTGGAGCAAGCATAAGTCCGCCCCGGAGAGGGTTATGCTTTACTTTTCTTTTGGTCGATACCAGTTGACTTGTCACCGTATAGGTTGGTCTGTTCCAGATAATAATCGGCTTGAAGCGGTTCAAAAAGCTGCCGGGCAGTGGTAAAATGCCGCTGGCGTTCTTCGGCGGCATCGGCATGCAGCCCTAACCGGTAATGGGCAATTCCGGCGGCGTAGGGAATCGTCACATCTTTGGCGGAGTGTAGGGCATCCTGCCACAGTGCCCGCGCCCGCGAATGTTTACCCTGAGTCCACGCATATTGCCCTTCAAATATTAACAGGAAGGGTTTTGCTGCCCTGAAACTCTTCTTAAAAACATCCGTCTTTGATTTGATGGCAGCCAGTGCTTGAGCAGTTCCTGTGCGATGTTCGGGCAACTCCCACAGCCCAAGATAGACTTCAGCAAGCGCCAGCGTTCCAAATAGTGACAGGGGTGAAATCCGGCGCACAGCATCATCCAGCATTGCCAGTGCTTCATCAGCGTCCTTTCGCGCTCGTCCTGCCTGACCGGATCGCAGCGTTACCAGCGCATTGAAACTCTTTCCGAAGAAACGAGTTGCAGGCAGCACAAGTTCGCTGTCCCACAGCGGTCGTGCCTGTTGTATCTGGCTCATGGCGAGACGGGTCTTATTCAGGGCCAGCAAGTGCATTGCATAGCCAACCAATCCACGCACACGATGATCGGCATTGTTTATTTTCTGGGCATTCAAAGCAAGTGCATCAAACGTATCGGCCCCCTGCCAGAAATCTGCCTTAAAATAACTGATGAAACCAAGCAAAAGCTGGGCGTCATTCCAGCCTCGCTTATCGCCGACCTGATCGTATAACGTCGCTGCCTTTTCCAGAAAACCCTGTGCGCTGAGCCACTGCGCTTTGATAATATCGTACAAACCCATTCTGGTCATGACCGGGGCGGAGATATAAGGCTTGTTCATCGATTCGGCAGTGTGCAGAGCCAGACGTTTGTAGATGCGGGCGATGGCAGGGCGGTTCAATCGCTGGCTGGCGGCATAAATATTGGCATAAGCACGGGCCAATTCAGGATGCCGTTCGCTAGCCGCTTCGGCGCTGTTGACAGCATTCAACGCCGAATAGATACCGAGTCGCGTTTCCCCCTCAAAATATGCAACCTCAGCTAAAAGACGGTAGCTAAAGGCCGCTTCACTGGCGAACGGAACGTTGTCGGCACTGCCAAGATGGCGTTTCGGAAAGAGGCGATTCCGTGCCTGTTTTGTAATCTGTTGGATAATGGCTTTGCGGTACGCTTGCCGGGTTGCAGGCAGGTCATGTTTCAGCCACCCCAGAGCTTTTTCGGCATGTGCCCGCGCATTAACTAAATCGGAGAGTCCCCAATAAGCTTCCGCTACGAGCCGTTCCCATCGCGCAACGCGGTAAGTAGCGCCCATTGTTTGCTCGATAACGCCAATTTTCAATGCGCGTTTGAGCGTTATAATGGCTTCTTGATATGCACCGGATCGCAGGGATTGTTCACCTGCCCGCTCCAGGTATTTGACAGCCTGTATTTTGTCATTGGCCTTTTCCCAGTGGTGGGCCAATGTCCCGTAATAGGATGACAGGTCATACACAAAATTGCGTTCATACCAGCGGGCCATTGCCTCGTGCAGTTCGCGGCGCTGCATGAAGGGGATGAGATTATAGGTGACGTCATGGGTCAGCGACTGCTTGAATGTGTACGTTTCCTCGGACTTATCCAGATTACGTTCAATGAGGTCCAGTGCCTCAAGTTCGGCCAGATGGCGGTTCAAGTCAGGCTTGTACGAAGCAATCGGATAGATGTCATACAACAAGCGAAACGAGAATTTTTCACCGACGACGCTGGCAACCTTGAGGGTTAATTGAATGTCGGCGTTCAGGCGATCAATACGGCTGGTAATAACGCCTTGAAGCGTTTCGGGGACCGCCAGCCGAAACTGAGAGGTATTGCTGTCACGCAGGCGATAAACACCGTCAACCAGTTCAATAGTTCCGGCTTCACGCAGAGCATAGGCCAATTCCTCGCTAAAAAAGGGATTGCCGCGTGCTTGCTGGTAGATCAGGTCGTCAATAACCGCCGCGACATCTGCCGCCCCCAGACAAACACGGATCAGGCTACCGGTTTCATCGCGGCTCAATGGTGGTAACTTGATAAGCTCATTATTGGGTTCGCTGAGGATAACATCGCGGGAAGGGTAACTCCCTTCATCTATCGGGCGCGAAACAATTACCAATAAAAGCGGCTCAACCTTTTTGGATACTTCATAGGCGAATTCCCATGACGGGGTATCCATCCATTGACCGTTTTCCAGTACAAGGACCGTTGGTTCTTTCTCAACCGCCGTTTGCAGCAGTTGCAGCAGCAACTCACGCATACTGCGCAGTTTCATGCTTTCATCCATGTCAGCCGTTAAAGGGCTTTCCGGCAAATCAATGTTCAACACGGAGTTGAGCAGGGGCAGTGACTGCACAACCTCCTTGTTCTTCAATAATTTCGAGACGATGCTTTTGCGCCGCGTGGTGGTGCGGGCATCAACGCCAATATCAAAGACTTTGCTGAAGACATCATTCCACACGTAATATGGCGTGGTTTTTTCAAAGGATGATGCCTGTCCCACAATATGAAACACATTCAGGGCTTCAGCCTGCTCCAGCAAGTCCTCCACCAGTCGGCTTTTACCTATGCCACCCGTGCCTTCAATGTAAATCAGGTTGCTGTCACCATTCTGGACTTTATACAGGTAATTGGTGAGGGTGTTGCGTTCTTTATAGCGGCCTATCAAGGGACGCAGGCTGCTCTCGATTTGCGCTTTGCCCACCGGATCGTACATGGCGACTGGTTCGGCGATATTCTTCACGCGGATCGGTGGCAGTTCCTCAAACCTGATTTTATATTTCGCGGCCTGATAGGTTTGTTCATCAACCAGTATTGAAACCCGGTGGCGCTTGGTTGCGCCCATCAAGCGGGCTGACAAATTGACCGTATTGCCCACCATGGCATATTCGCGGCGCAAAGAATTTCCGACCTGCCCGGCAAATACATTGCCGGTGGTGATCCCGATGCGGCTCTTGAAGCCCATTTTGTCCAGTTTAGTGTTCATGCTGATAGCTGCCTGAACCGCCCGCAGTGGGTCATCCTGATGCATGAAGGGCGGGAGGCCAAACGCTGCAATAAAAACCGTGCCTTTATCATCTTCAATAAGCTGGCGCACGCTGCCTTCATAATGATACAGTGTGACCTGCATGGTTTGCATGATGTCCTGAAGTTTGCGCACGGCATCCGGTTCGTTGAAGTCCAGATTGGTCACCTGCAAGAACATTACACTCACCCGGCGATGCTCCGCTAACCAGCCAGACTGCCCCAGCATATCCATTCGACTGAGAACAGCTCCGGCGACAAAACCACGCAGGGCATCGGCGGCCTCGTCACCGAGATTGAGCTGGGGTAAGGGACGCTGTTTTATGCTATCCACTACCTTTTCAACCACAAAAAAACCATCCTCGGTTTCGGTCCCGTTCACGCGATGCTCAATAATGACTTTGGCTTCGGGCGAGAGTACTACCTGTCCGGGATTGGCGATGTCGCTGGCGCGGCCTACCTGCTGAAGAGGACGACCCGCGATAATAAATTCCCAGCGTTTAAGCACACCACCAACACTGGCGGCCAGCACAGTGCCTGAACCAATGCTCACTCGCAGGGAAAGGCGGATGTTATCACCCACATCATAATTGTTAAGGCTTGCCACCAGATGGCGGGCACATTGAGTAGCAAGGAGCGTGGCTTTCTCAAGGTCGTCATCTTCGGTATACCAGATGGCAAACAGGGCATCCCCGGCAAACTTCACAATATCGCCGCCGTGTGAGGCAATGATGCTGATCATCTGACCGAAATAGTCATTTAGCAGGCGCGTCAATTCTTCAGCACCGGATATGCCGTGTTCGGAAAGTTTTTCGGCAATTTTGGTGAAGCCGGAGATGTCGGCGAAAAAAACAGCCGCCTGAAGGCGTGCCTCGTACGGTTCTGACAGAGGCGTGGGACTCTCAACAAACCGCTTTATGATGAGGTTTGGGACATAGCTAGCCAGTGTTTGAATGAGTTGTGACATGGCAACAAAAATTCTTTTTATGAGTATTCATCAGGATACTTGTTAACGCCCATAACCGCAAATATTTAGAGGTCTTTGATGTCCGGGCGGAAGGCAAAGTAGGTATCCATAAACAAATCCAGACCAGTCAGAGATTGACGGACAAAAAATTTCAGTGCCTCAACTGTTGTATGAATTGCCGCTGCCGCTTCCGGCTTGAAGGCCGTACAATTTTTATCCTGCCAGACACCATCTCGAACGGTGGTCAGCGGATGATGACGGCTGGGATACGTATACATATCAATCAGTGGCGATGCAGGGTCTCCGTTGTCAATGCGCTGGGCGTGGGCGGTGCAGTAACTATCCTGTATCGTATGCAAAACACTCCCGAAGCGCAGGCTGCGCTGCTGCCAACTGAGATTTTCATTAACCGCCGCCGCAAAACCAGCTTCGATAGTGTCGATCATTTCCTGATAAGCCATACGTACCGACTCACCTCGACAGCGCATAGCGTGGGCTGGATGTTCGGCGGCAAAGCAGGTGGTTCCACGCCATATGGCCTTCACAATTTCCCACCACGACACGTGCCTATCCAGATCAATCGCCGGAATGTCGGTACGGACATTCCCCAGCGTCAACCAGGCTTCATCGACGGCGGCGGGCATCTTAAAACCCGCCGCCTTCAGATTCAGCAGTGACTGGCGCATCAATGCTTCGTGACCTTCATCGATCCGAAACACGACCTGACCAAAAACCCTGATATGGACCGCTGTGTAGAAAGCACACCTCCAGCTATTCGGCGACTTTAGAGTCGACAGCAAGTTGGGCAGCACGCAGGGTGTTTTGCAGCAGCATGGTAATCGTCATCGGACCCACTCCGCCCGGCACAGGCGTGATGGCCCCGGCGATCTCTTTTGCCTCATCAAAGGCAACATCACCCACCAGACGATAGCCATTCTTGGCGGTTGGGTCATCAACGCGATTGGTGCCAACATCAATGACGATAGCACCCGGTTTAATCCAGTCGCCTTTGACTATTTCGGCACGTCCTACCGCAGCAACCAGAATATCGGCCCGCTGGCAGATTTCCTTCGGATTTTTGGTGCGGCTGTGAACGATGGTAACGGTGGCATCACGCTGTTGGAGCATCATGGCAGCAGGCAAGCCAACGATGTTGCTGCGACCCAGCACGACGGCATTAGCACCCTCAAACTGAGCACCGGCTTCTTCAAGCAACACCATGCATCCAGCGGGGGTGGCAGGCATAAACAGCGGTTCGCGATTGCGCATTGCCAGATGCCCGATGTTAATCGGGTGGAAGCCATCAACATCTTTTTCGAGGCTAATAGCGTTTAATACCGCTTCTTCATTGAGATGACCGGGCAGGGGGAGCTGCACGAGAATGCCGTGTACTCGGGGGTCGGTATTGAGTTCATGAACGAGATTTTCAAGCGACTCCTGATCAATATCTGCATCTATTTGGTGGTCTACTGTTTCGAACCCGACATCGGCACATGCCTTGTGTTTCATCCGCACATAAGTGTGTGACGCGGGGTCTTCGCCGACGAGAACGGTGGCGAGCGTGGGGCGGATGCCATGCTCGGCAACCAGTTTTTCTACATCTATAGCGATTTGTTCGCGTATCCGTTGAGCAACGGCTTTTCCATCTATTATCATTTGTTCCTCTTACGAGTAAAGCCATTCATTGGGACTATCTTGCCACACCGGACTGCTAAAAAAAATAGGTTCTTGACAATCATAAGAAATATATTAAAATGTGAATTAAATAAAAACTTTTTATAAAGAGTTTTTTCGAGCCGCCACTGTGCGGCTCTTTTTTGTTTTTATCTCCACACAAAAAAGGGATGGAAGCCGGTCTACTTCCACCCCCGATGCGGATTACGATGTGTAAAACTTGAGCTGTAGGAGGTTTGAAAAATTAAGCAACACATCGTAACAACTTAATTATAATAAATGTCCAATGATTTTGCCACTTATGGGCGCTACAGATTTTCACGTTCATGCATGGCGTCCTTCAGAAGCTGAATAGCCTCCTGTATGCCCTCAATGTGGGAAGGCGACCTCGCTAGAAATGCGAGTCCGCTGATCCCGATTTCCAGCGTACCGGAACCCGGCTCCCGGAAAACAAGTTGTCGATATTCTTTAAGGGCCTCATCGACTTCGCCGCGAACTAGCAGTGCCTGGGCAAGATCAAGGCGTGACCAGTGATCATTCGGATTTTCATCCAGTTTAGCCAGCGCAATATCCTGTACTCGCTCAAATGCCTCATTAGCCTCTTCGTCTCGCCCAAGATACTTATACAGCACCGCCAGATTGCCCGCCGGGTAGGATGATCTCGGTGTGACTTTTACGGCTTCCTGATAAGCATGTAAGGCATCCTCATGGCGATTCTGGCGGCGATACAATCCACCCAGCGTTCCAAAGTAACTCTCGCCATCGGCATCCACCATATTCGGGTCAAGCTCCAATGCCTTAAGTAAGTTTAATTCAGCCTGTGCCCAATGCTGGTTGCGGGTGCTAACATCATTTTGCTGGTCGCCAATACGACGCTGTGCCAGTCCCATCGCCGCCAGAACGGGGGCAAAATCGGGATTGACCTCAAGGGCTTTGCGCAGGTGCTTAAGAGCGTCGTCGAAGCGGCGGCGGGCCGTGTATAGATAGCCGAGCAGATAATTGGTAGTCTGGTTCATTTCGTCCAGTTCGTAGGCTTCCTCAAGTGTCTGGATGGCTGTTTTGTAGTTGCGGGCGCGAACCTGCTGCTCGGCGAGCAGCTGCAAAGAGAGTACCTTGAAGGAATTTTCCGCCTGCTGGCGGGCCGTCTGCAATTCCGATGTGATGAGACTGGTGAGCGTATCAATCTGTCCCTCCATCGAACTCGATAGATCGCTGATCTGGTCTTTGGTGCTGGCTACAACCGAGCGCAACTGGTTGCTCAAGTCATCCAGTTCACGTTCGCGTTGAGACAGGAGACTGTCCACTTTGTCCTCATATTGCCCGGCCCGCTGTTCCAGATCACCGCGTATGTCCCGCACATTGATCGTCAAAAAAACCGCTGCTGCCGCGATAATTGCACCCAGGAGCGCCAGACCGACTTCGAGAAGGCTCAAGACAGTGCCCACGCTTTCATTATTCTGTTCGGACCGGTCCAGGGCTTGCTGGGCCACCGATGCTGCTTCCTGTCCATCAACTACTTCATATGTGACAGTGTCACCCGCATTAAGTGCCCACACGAGCGCAATAATACTTATCGGAAGCGCCAGCATCCCAAAAATAAGCGGCAGGTGATCATTCATCCAGTTGATCATGGGGCAAAACCTCTACATGACGGCGAGTACTTCTTAAGCATACCGCCCTCGTTCGTTGTCAGCAAACCGTTCGTTAACCAGCGGACAGGTGTCAGGTAAACGACGTTATACTCTGGCAAGCGAAGGGAGCAGCGACATGATCAATTTTGGCACGGCAGTTGTGGTGGAAAATGAGTCCGGGGAGATTTTATTTATCCAACGCGAAGATTTCAAAATCTGGGTAATACCCGGTGGCACACTGGATCACGGCGAGACATTCATTGACGGAGCTAGACGTGAAGTGTTTGAGGAAACGGGGGTTAATGTGGAGATTACAGGGCTGTTGGGCATATTCACCTGGAGCAATGCCAGACATTACAGTATTATTTTCACAGCGCGTCCGCTGGATAACAACCTTACGACCTCATTTGAAAGCATTGCTGTACGCTATTTCTCACGCGATAACCTGCCTACGCCAGCGCCATCGTGGCAAATGGATCGGCTGGAATATTATTTTCGGGGAGAGCACGGGGTGATAGTGGCGGAAAAAATTCCCAGAACTACCATCTGGCGCATCCGATTTCTGGTTATGCTGCGCGATTTGCGCAACCGCTATATTTTAAAGCGCCCGACCATGAAAGCCCCGGCTTTTACTGTGAAACTTTGCGGGATGATTGATGACGATGTGCAGTTAACGATGATGGCAAAACCGGGTCAACTGGCGTGGGTATCGCTGGAAAATGCGCTTTCGGCAAAAATCGGCGTGGCAGTGCGTCCGGTGCGATTAGATCATGCCGGGATTGATGTTGATGCCAGAGAAGTACAGCTCACCATTGCCTTTGAGCGAATCTAATAGCACGACGAGTACTTTTCTTCTTCGTAGATGCCCGCCGGAATCCTTTCATCCTGATAAGCAACCGATTCCATCAACCGCTCCCGAATAATCTGCCGCTCGTCGGGGGAGAGCACGTCTAGCAGCACGAGCAAGGCTTCATTGGCCTGTTCATTTTTAGTCTTTTGTGACGATTTGGAGGATTCTTCTTCGGATGATTTGCTGGTCCGCCCTGCCGGGAACCATATCAGTCCGGTTGCCAGTGTACCAGCGATAAGCCCTAAAAGACCTCTTTCTGGTGATGAGGTTCCTAAAAAGGGAGTATACTTTGGTGCATAGTAATAGTCCAGGTCTGCCGGGCGACCATCACCTCCGTCAATCGTCACAGAATACCAATCGCCATCAAAATGAAACCCCAAATCTGAGCCTCTCATTGTGAAAAATCTGTCTTTGGGTACGAAAATCATGACTCCTATTGCAAACCAGAGTACGCCCGTTGCAAGCAGCTTTACAATGAAGTGCCAGTGGCTCATATTGACCGAAAATGGATTGAACAGGTCTAGAAAACGCAAAATTGCTCGCATAATATTTCTCCAGACATCAAACTGTAGCCTGATATGTCACTAATACGTAACAGAATAGTTTGTAGTTGCAGGATTTGCAAAATTAGTGGGGTGGGAACTAACTGCCCGGCTATATTGTTGCACTCTCTAACTGCGATAGGATTTTGCTCACGGTTTCTGCCACCGAGAGGTCTGAGGTATCCAGCCATAAACCAATGTGCGGCGTTTCGGTGCGCAAAATATTGTCTAGCTGTGGGGGCGACCATACCCCGTAGCCTATCTTGACGCGATGACGCTCCCGTTCGGCGACGACATCAGCGGAAGGGTAGAGGACAACAACGTGAAGTGGATACACCGGGGAGGAATTTTTGAGCATATCTACAACCTCGCCAAGTAGTGGTCCCAGAATCACATCTTGATAGACAACCGTGAAACCAGACTCACAATATTGTTGTGCGGTTGATGCTGCCAGACGGTAGCGCAGGCGCAGTTGTTCAAGCGCAGCGTCGGACATGATAGGTTCTATCTCTGCCTCGCCGTTGACAATCATGCGGCGAAATATATCGCCACGCAGATGGACACTGCGTGGGAAGTGTCCGGCAAGATGTTGGGCAACGGTGGATTTGCCAGATGCCATGATGCCTGTAATCAGGATGATATGTGGTTCGTCTGTTAACATTAGCTAAAACTCACCGGCAGCATTATGAGCGGCGCGGATGGGTTCAGGCAGACGGTATCTGGTGACGGTATTCAGGATAAGCTGGCAGGCGGTATCAAGGGTTGCTTTATGTCCGGGTGAGATGAAAACAGGTTTTACATTGGTGCGGGTGCGAACAACACGTCCCACCACATTTCCCCGGTAGACAATATCCTCCATTGCGCCTCTTTCTGGAGCCAACTCGTCGTATGTCCCGACAAGACGATTCTTGGCACAGCCAACCGTTGGGCGATCCCACCACAGGCCAATGTGAGTGGCAATACCGAGGCGGCGCGGGTGCGCAACCCCTGCCCCATCAAAAATATAGACATCCGGTACAGTCTTCAATTGATCGTGGGCGGTGAGAATCACATCCCCTTCACGAAATGAGAGTAATCCCGGAACGTAGGGAAATGGTGTTGGCTGTTGAGCGGTGACGGCCTCGATAACCTCAAGTTCAGGATATGTGAGAACAACGATAGCCGCCCGGCTGACATCGTTTCTAACACTGACATCGACTCCCGCTACGGTAGTCAGCGATGCGAGGTCAATGGGTGTGGTGGAGTCAACTCTGGCGGCTAATTCATTTTGCAGCGCAATGGCTTCGGTTGGTGTTAAATTCCATGAATGCTTAACAGGCATGACTAAAAATCCATCGGTGGGCCAGCCGGGAAGTTGGGCACAACCGGCTCGCGTCCGGGCTGACGGGCGGTATCGGCGGGCAGGAGTGAATAGACGAAGGCGGCAAAGATATTCGGGCGGATGTGTTCAAAGCCAACGTACTCATCCCCCAGAATCAATCCCTTGCGGATCAACAAACGGGCCATCGGGCTGCTGGCGGGGCGAATGTCGCCTGCCGAACCTGCTTGATGACGCTGGGCCAGCAAAAACAACAGGCCCCGTTCGGCATCGCTCAGGCTGCGCCACATGATTTTGCATTCATCCATCACCGACGGGATATTCAACAGCAGCGCGACCATTTCGCGATCACTTAAACCATCATGCAAAATGCGATCCGGTGCCCAGGCGGCGAACGAGGAACGAATTAAACCGGCATGTCCTCCGGTGATTGCCAGCAACTGCTCCCGTAAATGGGCAGGCGGCGGAGCCTGATCCTGACGGGCGGCCAATCGTTCAAATGTCTGTTCAACGTCGAAGGGACGGTAAGGCAGCAGGAAATGCCGCGAGTCATTGAATAGCTCAAGGAACGGCTCATATTCGAGATACTCTTCCTGTGGCACAAGCAGTGGTGTTATCTGGCGGGCGGCGGTGACAAACAGAATACGGTCTTTATACTGATCACGCAGGCTGCGTATACAGCGGAAGAAACGCGGCGGCATTTCGGACAGCATCTTCTCGAATTCGTCGAACATGAAAATAAAACGCATGGGGCGATTGGCGGCGGCGAATACCCGCCCAACCAGATCTTCGAGATAGCGGAAGGCAACCACATGCGCAAATTGGTTGGGATTATCGCCCGGCCAGATGCGATGGTAGAGGCGAAACAAATTTTCGGGATGGGCCGGATCATTGGCACCTTTAATGTGATCGACCAGACCATTCTCCATGATGGCCCGCAATAATCGGGATGCTATCAATTCGTAACCCGTCCAGCCGGAGGGTTCATTATTATTGACGGCGTTGGGCAGCGATTCCAGCAGGCTGTTGGAGTCGATGGGGATGAAAATGCAGTGGGCCTGTTCGCCGTACTGCTGGTAGAGATAGCGTTCCTGTACATCAGTTAGCAGCAGGCGGCGCAAAAAATTCGATTTACCAACGCTGCCCAACCCGATGACCTCAGTTGAACGCCCGGAATGGATATTGCCCATGACGATTTCAATATCGGCTTCACGGAAGCTTGTGCTCATGCGGCGGGCTGAATTAGTCATGATTCTCCCTCCAACTCGCGTATTGCGTGTAACCACGTTGATGTGTGGCGAACCATATACCACCAGCGTGGTGCGGTTCCATTATAAGGGCTTAGATGGCCCATCATCATCTGTCCAAATGTTTCGGCGAAGTCTTCATTAGGGCCAGCCGCCGAGCGGGGAAACAGAAGTTCATAGCCCCAATAGCCATCGCCGGGCAGCCAGCCGATGTTGCTGGCAACGCCGCCGACTTCGCGCAAATGCTGGCGCTGCGGCTCATCACCCAGCAAACCATCAACGACATGTCCCATCTCAT
>JAKEEQ010000500.1 GCA_022616515.1 Chloroflexota bacterium
GCCATCGACAATTCGTCTAAGTCGTCTTCGGTCAGTTGATCATCGCGCACGCGCTGGGCAAATCCAGCCAGTGTTTTAACGGGCGACACGATGGTTGGACGCATCACGAGATTTAGCGTGAGCAACACCACCGTAAACACACCCACAAAAATACCGATGATGATGTAAAACGACAGCCGGGCGCTTTCAAGAACCTCATCCGCAGGCACATAAATGATCTGCGCGGCGATCACCTCGCCAAGCTCCCAGCCGAAGCCGCCGCCGTCGGGATAGGTATTGACCAGACTGACCGGAGCCGCCTCCGGGGAACTATGACAGGCCAGACAACTCTCACTGCTTACGCTCAAGGGACGGGCGATATAAAAGACCTGCTGCCCATCGCGGGTCCGAAATCCGGTAAGTTCCTCAAGGTCGCGGTCAGCCCGGAATTGTTCCACCAGTTCCGTTTCAAAACCATCGGCCTGATCGACGGGATTGGTGGGATTCAGTGTCGCTTCTTTGTACAGGAAATCGCCATGATCTTCGTTCTGGCGGAATATTTCAAATACAGTGCGTGCTGAATAACCGGGCACGGATTCGCGGACAAATTCGGTTTCTGTTTGAAGTTCATCCTGAAGCATTGGGTTAATATGTGTGCCGGTGTAGGCCCTTACACTGGTCATGGTCTCAATGAGAATGAGGCCACGAGTTGCCACCTCTTCTTCAGCGCGATCAGTCAGTACGCGATTGAGGATAATGCCGCTGCCAATCACGCCAATCAGAAACACAGCCAGCAACAGAAGCGATAATTTCGTACCAATTTTCATTTAGTTCTCCCGATACTCTCTAAGAGCAATGTCAGGCATCTTTAATTTAGTCGCTAGCGCAGGGACGAAAGCGCCGCTTTTGCTTGCAAAAGCTATAGATGTGTAGTATACCATCTCCGTGACATGAAACGAATTGGGATGTGCCAAGCACCATGACTGAATCAACCACTGATAACCATCGCATGATGGTTCAGAAAGGCTATCAGTTCAAACTGGAGCCGACAGCGGAACAGGCAGCGTTGTTCTGGCAATATGTCGGTGCAACACGCTGGGTCTACAACTATATGCTGGATCAGCGTAAAGCAGCATTTCGGGCTGGTGGGAAAACCCCGACGACCAACGAACAAATCAACCAGCTTCCGGTGTTAAAGCGACAGGCAGCAACCGCCTGGTTGACTACCATCTATTCACAGGTGCTGCAAAACGCCGTGCGGGATTTGGACAATGCGTTTGACCGCTTCTTCAAAGGGCAAAACGGCTACCCAAAATTCAAGAAGAAGCACGGCGGGCGGCAATCCTTCAGCTACCCTCAGAATGTGAAAGTAGACGGTAATCAGGTCTGGCTGCCGATGATTGGGTGGGTAAAATTTCGCCGTTCGCACAAACCCAAACGTTATCGTGAGATTGACGGCACGATTATAACGGGCGACCATCAAACATAAAGCCAGTGGCTGGTATGTTTCGCTCAACGTTGAAGTTCAAATCGAGAAGCCGAAACCCGTCCAAATGACACCAGAGGATAGCATCGGGATTGACCTAGGCAGCATTGACTTGGTAACAACGTCGCGTGGTGAGAAATTCGCCAATCCACGCCATTACCGCACACTGGAACGCCAACTCAAGCGTGAGCAGCGCAAACTCTCTCGTAAACAGCCCGGCTCGAACAATCGCCGGAAGCAACGGCAAAAAGTAGCTCGATTAAATGAACAGATTGCCAATCGTCGCCAGGATGTACTCCACAAATTGTCTCGCCAGTTAATTGACGAAAACCAAGCGATTTTCTGCGAGGACTTGAATGTGAAGGGCATGACGAGAGGCAACATGGGCAAGGCCGGGTGGGGTGAGCTGGTGCGTCAATTGAAGTACAAGGCGCAGTGGGCAGGCAAGACCTGTCTACAGATTGACCGCTTCTACGCCTCGTCAAAGCTATGTTCGGCTTGTGATTACAAGTACATTGAATTAGCGCGTTCCGAAAGAAGCTGGACCTGCCCCAACTGTGGAGTTGAGCATGACCGCGACATCAATGCGGCTATCAATATTCAAAAAGAAGGATTAAAGCAGTACGTCGCCGCCGGTCTATCGGAGACGGAAAACGCTTGTGGAGAGACGGTAAGACCTGCATAGCGGGCGCGTCTTGCTGAAGCAAGAATTTCCCGGCTTTAGCCGGGGAAGTGTCAAACGGCTATTGGATGTGAATGGGTTGAATGGTTAGATATTCTTCATGATTATTTACGGGTAAAATCTCGCCGTTGGCAGAGTTATAAACCTTCACCGCCAGTTGATACGTCCCCGGCGGAAGCGATTCGGGCAGCGGAATTTCGTGGGAATCAAAGATGATCGTATCCACCTCCCAAGTGTTGGTGGGCCTATCGCCGTTTTGGGGCGGGCCATCGTGCTGGGCAACCAGACGACCGGCATCATCCAGCAGAAAAACAGAGATGCTGTAGCTGGTATCCAGCGGTTTGGCGGTGCTCCACCACAGGCTTACGGGTAGCTCCTCGCCCGGTTTGCCAGCGGTCGCCAGTTTCACCTTGTGCAGGCTGATTACCTTGTTGTAAACGCCCAGACGTTCATCAAGGGGTGGCAGCTTGTCATAGTGATAC
Source organism: Chloroflexota bacterium (assembly GCA_022616515.1). Lineage (GTDB taxonomy): Bacteria > Chloroflexota > Anaerolineae > Aggregatilineales > J027 > JAKEEQ01. The sequence continues at coordinate 2,630 of JAKEEQ010000500.1, forward strand.
CACACGATGGGAAAACCAAGATGATATTCGGTGTGGGAGGCCGTTCGTGTATAGCCGTGCCCGGTATAATAGGATTCGCGCTGGTACTCTGGATCGCCCCAGTAGGCCACCCAGAAGCCATCATTATCCTGCAAGAACGATTGCAAAACTCCCAGAAAGTGGATTTTATATTTTATTTCCCACTGATTGAGCGAAATGATCTCTGTCCCGGCGGGCAGTTCCTTGCGCAGGTGATAGCCGAGGGCTTTATCGCCGCCGCGCACATCCATCAAAACGGGTTCCCCCGGCGGGTAATTATTCGCTACGAAGTCGGCCATCTCGCGCCAGGGCGGGTGATCAGAATAAGAGTCGAGACTGGTCATGCCGTTGAAGGTGATGAGTAGTGCCAGCAGTATTGAGGCCGTTGGGCGAAAGGCGGTGATGCCATGCCCGCCCAGCAGCGCAATCGGCAATATCAACAGAGCCATGTTGCGGTCAGTCAGGAGGGTCACGTAATCAAAAATGGCGATGGTCAGGGCCACGGGCAGGGCAAACCAGATCACCGCATACCAGACTCCGGGGTTATGCCGGATAATCAGCCTGCCCGCCTGATTCAGGGAAACAACACCGACAATCATCAACGCAATAAACAGCGCAACAGGCCGCCCCAGAAAATCCACCGTGAAGATTTTAAGTGTGTCCACGCTCAATGAATAGGAATGCAGTATCCCCTCCGGGCGGATTTGTAACTGGTGAATGGCGATGGGCAGCCAGGGGAGAAAGGCCAGACTTGCCAGCCCCATCATCGCCCCCAACTTAAACACCCGGCTCCACGGACGCAGGAATAAAATTGCGTAGGCTAGCTGTACCAGTAAAATGAGGGATGTATAGTAATGGGTGTACACCGCCAGAATGTAGATGATGGCGTAAGTGAGGGTGTTGCGGCGGGACGGGTTATCAAGCCAGTACAAAAACACGAGGCTGCTGGCCGCTATCCACATGAAAGCCATTGGATAGTGGCGCACTTCCTGTGAGAGCAGGATGTGTTTATCGGCAAGTGCCAGAATCAAGCCTGCCATGATGCCGCTGGATATGTCGAAGAGTTTGCGCCCGATGCGATAAATGAGAGCGACCGTAATGAGGGCCGCGAAAACGGCCAGCAGACGCATGGCGACCTCATCACTCCCGGCTAATTCACGCCAGCCACCGAGCAGGATGAAGTACAGCGGTGGGTGAAGATCATCAATCATATTACGGGTAATGGCAGCGGGATCGCGGGGTTCAGAAAATTCGACAGACCAGCCTTCATCGCCCCATAAACCTTGCAGATTGAGGTTATAGATTCGCAGCAGGGCCGCAAGGAATAAGACGGCAACGACCCACCACAGGTTGTAATCTAAACGTTTCATGAATTTAACTCGACTTTAAGGAAATGAGTTTACGATATTTCGAACGAACCCAGGAGTAATTCTCATGCGACGCAACATTATACCAGTTTTCATCATCGCTGGATTGCTAATACTATCCCTTTTCACAATGATCACCTTACAAGCATCGGCACAGGGTGGAGGCGACAACGATGTCGAGGAACCGTTTGAGCCAGATGGGTGGTATTTAACCTCATTTTCTGATGAGGAGTGGGCTTTCCCCTACTACCAGCCGGGGACATCCAGCGGAGATGCAATCTGGACTGTCGGAGAATCGTCGTTTGAGAGTTTATATCCCACAGGTTTTGAATTTGAGGCTGTTGCCTCCAGTTCGGGTGGCGAAATCGTAGAAGCATCGGTCATCTGGTCACATACACCGGAAAAGTTAAAGCGGCGCGAAGCACAAGTCAATCCAACCACCGGGCGAATTTCGCTGCGCTGGTCGGTTGACGAGTCACTGCCACCCTGGGTTGCTGTCAATTATTACTGGAGTTTCATCGACAGCGCGGGCAATCGATTCCGAACGGGTTGGATTTTAGGGGAAGAATATTCAGATGACTTTGATACCTGGGAACGTTTTGAAAATGAAGAGGTTATTGTGTTCATTCAAGACGGACTACCGGTTGAGACTGCTGAGTTAACACTCCAAGCGATGGAAGATCAAAATCCGACGTTTTTGCAGGCATGGGGTGGACCATTGTCCTATAAACCGCGTGTTATCCTGTTTTCGGTTCGTGACGACTTTGAGCGGTGGCGCAGTGGATTTGGCGGTGGAGCGGTTATCGGGCAAACGTCCGATGACTGGGGTGCGACCGTTCAGGTGATTGTGGAGGACGACATCAGCAATCTTACCTATGGAACGGTGCTGCACGAAATCGGGCATTTGTATCAGTTTGAATTCGCGCCCGATGCTTTCCCGCCGGGAACGTGGCTTACCGAGGGTAATGCGAGTTTCTTCGAATTGTCGCAGGAATATGATTTTGAGGCCCGAATTCGTGATTTTGCTGAAAATGATGAACTTCCCATCCTGCTGGAAGGACCCGGTCCAAATGCGTTTGCGTCAGGGCCGGATGGTCGTGGGAGATTGGGCTATGACGTTGGCTATACCTTTTTCCACTGGCTGACCATCAATTACGGGCTGGATGCGCATCGCGAGTTGATCGAAGGGCTGGCGGCTGGCGAAGAACGCAACACGGTTCTAGAGAGAATCACCGGGCTAACTGTGCAAGAGATCGAAAGTGAATGGCGGGCATGGCTGGGAGCCTATGGCCCGGCCCCAACCTTCTATCCATCCCCAACCTTTGAATATCGCGTACCCGCGATACCCACCATGCAACAATTCCCAACTAGCACAGGCGAGTAGTCTTTTGTATGATGAGGGGCGTTTATTCAGAGAGGAACGAATATGCGCCCTTCTCTCCACTTATTGCTGCTGATTCTTCTCCTGTTGACATCGTGCCAGTCTGAGCCGGACAAGAATGAAATCGCCGTTTTTGCCGCCAGTTCGCTAACCGATTCATTTAATGAACTGGCAACCGCGTTTGAGGCCAATCACACAGACACCGAAATAGTCTTTAATTTCGCGAGTTCTTCTCAACTTGCGGCCCAGATTCTGGAAGGCGCACGGGCGGATGTCTTCGCCAGTGCCAACGAGCAGCAGATGCAACTTCTCGAAGAAGCGGGTCTTGTGGAGGGAACCTCGCATATTTTTGCCACGAACCGCCTGGTCCTCATCACCCCGGAAGACAACCCGGCAGATATTCAACAAGTTCATGATCTGGCCCGCGCCAACACGAGATTTGTCACCGCCGTGCGGGGCGTACCTATTCGTGAATATACAGAAACGCTGCTTGCCGAATACACGGAATATGACGCCATTATTGAGAACATTGTGTCGGAAGAAGCCAATGTGCGGCAGGTCGTTCTCAAGGTCGCGCTCGGTGAAGCCGATGCCGCCATCGTTTATGCGACGGACGTAACCGCCGATTTGACCGACCAGATAAGAGCAATTCAGCTTGATGCCCCGACGATTCCCAGGTATCACATCGCGTCACTGAATGCCAACGCCTTTACCGACTTTGTTTTGAGCGATGAGGGGCAAGCCATCCTGCAAAAATGGGGTTTTGATGCTCCGTAATGTGCTGACAACTATCGCAGTCACCTTCATCATCATCCCGGCAGCGGCTCTGCTATGGCGCAGCGTCGAACAGAACGCATGGCAATCGACCTCAGTAGAGGCCGTACAAGCCGCATTATTTCTGAGTTTGTTTACGTCATTTATCAGCATGTTGATTATCCTGATACTGGGAACGCCGCTGGCCTATTCGCTTGCCACAAGGCCGTCATGGATCAGTGCGGTCATTGAGATGCCGATTGTGCTGCCGCCAGCGGTTGCCGGTCTGGGGCTATTGATGGCCTTTGGGCGGCGGGGCATTCTGGGGCGGTGGCTGCTGGAGATTGGTGTTTCACTCCCATTTTCAACAGCGGCAGTCGTTATTGCGCAGATTTTTGTGGCTATTCCGTTTTTTGTGCGGACGGCGCAAGTCGGCTTTGAAGCCATTCCAGTCACGTTGAAAGAAGCCGCGACGGTTGACGGCGCAAACGCCAATGCCGTTTTCCGCTATGTGACACTCCCACTGGCGTGGCGGGCTTTGCTGGCTGGAATGCTTATCGCGTGGGCGCGGGCGCTGGGCGAGTTCGGGGCCACCATACTTTTTGCGGGTAATCTTCAGGGCGAAACACAGACCATGCCGCTGCTGGTGTTTGCCATACTGGAGCGGGATTTGAATGCAGCGATCTGGACAGCCCTGATTCTGGTTGGCGTGGCGATGCTGGTGGTTATTCTGTCTCGCTGGCTGACGTCATCTGCTCGCGCACTTGTTCTCGAAGCAGATCAATGACCTCTCGCGCACCGTTACTGTCCTCAAAATACCAGTGTGTCCAGCCATTACACGGCGCGTTTTTCAGGTCACGCGCAATTTGGTGAATGGAGCCGGTTTTGCCGTTGTATTTCAGTTTGCCGCTGGCAAGAACGGTGGCTGATAGTTCGCTGTTGTTGGCAAAATACAGGGGCTGCCCGATTTCAAGGAGATTCATTTCAAGCAGCAGACCAAAGGGCACACGCGGACGCTTGCGTTGGTTTTCAACACTATAAAGGGCGTTGTCATAGGGCTGGACATCAATCGCTTCGATACGCGCCAGCGCCGCCTCAATATAAAGTGGATGCTGTTCGATGCCAATCCAGTGGCGATGGAGTTTTTTGGCGACCGCGCCAGTGGTCCCTGTGCCGAAAAACGGGTCAAGAATCAGGCCGCCGGGTTCGGTGCTGGCGGTAATCACCCGGTGCAGTAATGCTTCTGGCTTCTGGGTTGAATGGACTTTTTCGCCGTTAATTTTCAGGCGTTCGCTGCCTGTGCAGATTGGTAAAACCCAATCACTGCGCATCTGCAAATCATCATTCATGGATTTCATGTGGTGATAATTGAATGTGTAGGGGCTGCCCTTATGTTTTTGCGCCCAAATCAGTGTTTCATGGGCATTGGTGAAGCGCACGCCGCGAAAGTTTGGCATGGGATTGGTCTTGATCCATACCACTTCGTTCAGTATCCAGAAGCCCAGATCCATGAGTATTTTGCCCACGCGGTAGATATTGTGATAGCTGCCAATCACCCAGATGGTTCCATCATCTTTCAAGACGCGGCGGGCGGCTTTCAACCATGCGGTCGTAAATTGATCGTAAACTTCAAGGCTGTCAAATTGATCCCACTCGTCGTCAACGGCGTCAACTTTAGTCAGGTTAGGACGCCACAGGTCTTTCTGGAGTTGCAGATTGTAAGGAGGGTCCGCAAAAACCAAATCAACCAACTTTTCAGGAAGACGGCTCATTTCCTCAATACAATTTCCCTGTATTATCTGGTCAATCATGGGCTACCGGAAAGTGCATCCTGAAGGTACTACCCGCGCCGGGTTCGCTGTGCAATGATACATAGCCGCCGTGCTGCTCCACAATCATCTTCACCAAGCTAAGCCCTAACCCGGTCCCGCGTTGGCTCTTAGCACTTTGCAAACGGGTGAAGGGTTCGAAAACTTTGTCATGATTCTCAGGATCAATACCCGGACCTTCATCGTCAACGGCGATTTGAAACTCCTGATCTATGGTCAGCGTCTCGACATGAATGGTTTTGCCCGGCTCTGAATATTTGATGGCATTGGAGATGAGATTACCCAGCGCTTCTTTGATAAGCAGCCGGTCGAGTCGAATATTCAGGGGTCTATCGCTGGTTGTCAATTCCAGTGATTGCTGCTTGTTCTCGGCATCGGGCGTAAAGTCACCAACCGTTTCTGTCGCAATTTCGTTCAGGTCACCCTCTTCAAAAGTTGTGGCATCTGTTTGATGGGTGATATTGGCGTAGTGCAAAATCCCGTCAATCAAGTCCGCCATCTGATTGATGGCATAGCGGATCCGCTCTACCCATGATTCTTGTTCTTCATCGAGTGGACTTAAATCATCAATCAGCACATCGAAGTATCCCACAACCCGACTGAGTGGATTGCGAAGATCATGGGCGGCCAACCCCATCATGGCATCTTTGAAAGCATTGAGTTCGGTCAGGGACGCGGCCAGACGTGCATTGACGATGGCAATGGCTGCCATGCGGGCGATGATGCGCAAATTCTCGACATGTTCATCGGTAAAGGCATCTGGCTTCCGTGATAAGGCGTACAACACACCCAGAATCCTGTCGTTATAAAGAATCGGCATTCCAATATAGGCTTTGATACCGGCTGCTTCGACAAGCTCGTTGCTGCTCACCGGATTTTCGTCAATATTGTTGACAACCAACGACGTCTTATTGTCAATAATCCAGCGGGTCGCGCCACCTTCGCGCCGCACCTTCTGGACGATGTTATCGTGAAATCTGTTGGTAGCTGCCCCAAGTTCAAAATTATTGTGTGTGGTATTCCATAACACCACGCTAGCCTCATCGCAGGCAAGCAGTGTAGTGGTATATTGCACAACTTCATCTAAAATAGCACTGGGTTCAAGCCCTTCGAACATGAATGCCTCTACAGTGTTGAATCTGATATGTACCTTAATTATACGTCAACCCACCATTTCGCATCCGGTAGACGATGGTTATAATCTGGCACAAGGAGTTAAACATGCTTGCGAATATTCACTGGCTCGGTCATGCAAGTTTTCTCATTGATAGTGAGTTGACACTTTACATTGATCCATTCAGAGTGCCAGCCAACCTGCCCTCTGCTGATGTGATCTTAATCACGCACGAGCATTATGACCATTTCTCGCTGTCGGATGTTGAGCGTCTCTCTAAAAAAGATACACAAATTATCACCAATCAGCGTATAACTGAACAATTACCTGACAATTACAATGTGGTCACACTTCGACCGTGGCAAAGCGTCAATATCCGTCAGGCGAACATAAAGGCAATACCGGCCTACACACTGGATGATTACCATCCGGCGGTGCGTGAAGATCTGGGTTTTGTCATCGCGCTCAACCGCTACGACATTTACTATGCAGGCGATACCGACTTTGTGCCAGACTTGCGAACACTGCGCTGCGACATTGCTATTCTCCCGGTGAGTGCTAAAGAGGGCCTGATGACGGTTGAAGAAACAGTCGCGTTTGTCAAGTCCCTGCAACCACAGGTTGTCATTCCCAGCCATTATGGCACTACCGAAGGCGGTAATCTGATTGATGCAAAAGCACTGGAAACCGCATTGGGTAATATTGCTAAAGTTCAGTTGTTGAGTGCCGAAGTCTAGCCCGCTTGGGTGAGCCAGATGATTTCACCCTGATGGGCAACTACATCGTAGAGACCAAACGACGCCCCCTGCACATCTTCCGTTGTTTTGTCGAGCAAGGTCCCCGGATTCATGGCAAGTGTTCTGCCATGCTGTTCGATCTTTGCCAGATGGTTGTGCCCATAAAAGACAGCATCGTAATCACCACATTTGATGAGTGCGTTTACGATACTGGGACTGGTCCCGTGATAAATTGCCAGATTTTTTCCTGATACAGTGTGGGTTAGAAGTTGATCTTCCATCGTTAAATTCAGCCCGACTCGCTGGGCAACGCGCTGGTGCGTAAATTTGTCCCCATCGTTATTCCCGTAAACCGCATAAACAGGCACATCCAGTGGCTTAAAGTATTGCAGGGTGAACGGAGATATCCAATCACCGCAGTGAAACAGCATTTCAATGCCACGATCCTGATAATAACTCACGACACGCGGCAAATAGTGAACCTGATCATGGGTATCGCTTATGATTCCAATGAGCATTGATTTCCTCCCAAAAAAATTCACCAGCCCTAGGTGGAACTGGTGAATCGGTCCAACAAAGTATTCCTGTGTGGAACGGCGTTTCTAGCCGAGACCAAATATACTTTGCAACTTCATTGCCAGCCCCATGTTGCCTTTGACCTTAACTTTGCCCTGCATGAATGCGTTCATGGCATTGATGTCGCCATTGGCGAGCTTCAGGTAATCATCGGCAGAGGAAATAATAGTGATGCTGGGATTGTCGTGTTCACCCTCTTCAATGCTGAGCTGCTGGTCTTGAACTTTTACCCAATACTTGCCACCATCGTCGCCCGTCAAATCAAATTGGAAGACAGCGTCTACACCGGAGGCCGCGTCGGCGTTAAATTGTTCTGGCATCGCTTCAAAAACTTGCTTTATTGAGGTTGCCTTTTCCATCGTTTTTTCTCCACTGCATTCGGGGATACTATTCGGGTGTTTACCATACCTGCAAGCCGACTTTTAATCAATATCGGGCGCAAAATTAGCGCGAATTTGTCCGCAACAAATCATTATTTCGTCCTGATTAAGACTATAAAATGTATGGCGGCCTTCCCGGCGACTCTTGACCATCCCGGCATCACGCAGTTCGGCGAGGTGATGAGATACAGTTGGCTGTGTCAATTGCTTGCCTCGCGCCGCAAGTTCATCAATCAGGCCGCTGACGGAATGCTCTTCACAGCACAAAATTTGCATAATCTGCTGGCGGGTTTCGTCGGAGAGAATACGTGCAAAGTTGAGCAGTCTCGTCATGTCATCCATAAGCCCTCCATAAGCAAGTAGCTATTGATCGTCAACAGCCCAGCTCGGCAAAGGTTCGCGGTGTTCGCGCCACTGAGCCGGGATGCCATCTAACCCGGCCACCATCGACACAATACCGCCGACGATGGCGCAGTTGGTGTCAATATCCCCACCGCCCTGAATCGTTGCCCACAATGCCTCTTCGTAACTGTCGAGGTGGTGCGCTGCCATCCATAAACAATAACCTACCGTGTCCTGAGCGGAAATTTGCCCACCGTTGCCTAACTGCTTGACCAGCATCAGGAGCGATGGTCTTTCGCTGCACAAAGCATGGGCGCTTTTCACGCGGTTTTCGACTTCGGTTCCGCGTGGGATGTGAGGCAGCACCGACGCGAGGAAGTCTGCCGGGGTCGGGGGATTTTCCCGATGCTGCCATGCAAGCGCTGTTGCAACGGCAACGGCTATTCCCCCGGCAATGCCTTCAGGATGGGCATGGGTGACTTCGGAGGCGAGGCGGGCGTTGTCGATGACAGCATTAATGTCATCCGCAAAATAAGCCCCCAGCGGCGCAATTCGCATGGCGGCTCCATTGCCATAGGAGCCAGTCCCGCCAAAAAGCCCGGGTGCAGCATCTTTCCAGTGAGCATCAACTTTGAACTGTTCAAATAAGCCACGCATCGCGGCCCCATACTTTCGATATGGGTTGTAGCGTCGGGCAAAGCTCATGGCAAGGTCAGTTTGACTGATTTCTCCGTTATCTCGCAAGTTGGCGTAGATGGAGAGCGCCATTTGCGTATCGTCGGTGTAGGTCCAGGGTGGACCGGGTAATGCGCGGGCTGCCATCAAACCGGGCATAAGTTCGACCGGAATGAAAAACCATTTCTCCCCGAAGGCATCACCAACGGATAGGCCCTCCAGGGCAATGCGAGCACGCGCCAAACGTTCGTTATTCGGCGAAGCCATTGAAACCGTCCGGTAAATTCTCCAGTCCCAGCGGCACATCGGTATCGAGCGGCATGGCGTCGAGACGATCAGTCGTAAGGTCAGCGGTCAGCCATCCACTGCGTGTGAGATGCCAGATGTCCCGTCCATACATGAACACCGCACCCAGACCAACAAAGGCAAATGCCCCCCACAGAATAATTTGAATAAAGTTCGAGGCAGGCAGCGGCGCATTGACCAGCAGCGAGAAGAAGGCAACCCCGACCGCCAGCGCCAGCCAGCGATATTTCCCGGTGACAATGGGCAGGTAGACCACTGGCTCGTCCGGATCGCGATTGCGCTCGGCATACCAGCGATGCCCGACACGCACGAGATTGACTCCAACCACAAAACTGGTAATGGCAGGTCCCACAAACAGAAGCAAAAACCAGAATCCACCGATGAGAACAACGTTCACGACAAGGAAAAACAACGATGCCGGAACCGTCAATGAGCCGAGCGTTACGACCGTGACCAGAATTACCAGCACAACGCTAAATATCAGTAAGGCAAAACCAATGGGAAAATTCAGGATAAAGAGCATAAAGCCCCAACTGAATGCCGTCGGTGTGGTACGCTGAACGCGCTTACCCGGCTCGATCATCAACATCGGCAAAAATTGGAGCATGAATAAGCCCACTATCATCAATGACAGGGCGTCCTGTAAAACACCTACAACGTAACTGCGCAAAATAGTAAAGAACGTCTCAGACTGTTCAACGCGCGTGATGTCCACCTGTTGGAGGGAGCGCGTATAGTTGACCCGGCCACGAACCGTATTGCGACCCAGGACAACCTGTTGGGGTGCTTCGTAGGTCAGATTGCCGTTGATGACAGAGGTTTCACCGATGAAAAAGCCCGGATTGGTCAGGCTGATGCTGAAGGGCAGTGGAAAGGTGCGCAGTGGCGTTTCCTGACGGCGGTCACCAACGATGGCATCAACATTGCCTGCCACGTTTCCGTTGATGCGCAAAGTCTGGCCCTGAAAATCGATGTTGCTGCCGACATCGCCGTCCACGATGCCCTGATAGCCAAGCATCAACAAGTCACCGGGCAGGGTGACCCCCTCTTCTAGCGACACACTGATAGCGAGTGCGGCGATGTCAATCCGTGGCTCAGGAAAAGCGGCGTCCTTCGTGACCTGAAAGTTGCCCCCGGCAAAGTGCATATCGTCTTCCACGGTTCCCTCAACGATCAACTGCCCGGCAGCGATCCAGATGTCGCCATTGACGGCGGCACCTCGCACAACCGTTACACGAGAGGCCGTACCAATCAAATCTCCGTTCACGGTGCCGCGAATAGTGAGGTTGTAACACAAGAAGTAGAAGTCATGGTCAATAACTTCATCTCTCTCGATAGCACAATTCGTACCGCGCATTCCGTCGGCTGCTTCTACCGCACCAACACCTGTCGCCAACAAAACGATAAGCATGATGGGTATCCACAACAGGCGGCGCAGCCATTTTGCTTTTTTTATCATATGCGAACTCGCTGTGTCGTGTTGTCCATCTGTTACGCTATAATACCTGACAGAGTGATTTTGATAAACATTGTTAAGGGTTTCAATGGAAAACGTACAAGCACTAAAAGAGCGCACGAGCGATCTGGTCAATCTTGGAGAAACACAGCAACTGCTGGGTTGGGACCAGCAAACCAACATGCCACCGGGGGCAGCAGTCGCCCGTGCCAATCAATTAGCCACACTCAGCAAAGTCATTCATGAGATGTCCACCTCCGAAGAAATGGGTGATCTGATTGCCCGTGCCGGTAAAGATGTTATGAATTTGCCGGAAGATCATGATGATCGTAAGTTGGTTGAGGTCTCACGGCGCGACTATGAACAGGCGACCCGCTTACCGACAAATTTCGTTGCGGAATTCACTCGCGTAACTGCGCTGGCGCATGAAGTGTGGGCGAAAGCACGGCAGGACAACGATTTTGCTTCGTTTCGCCCCGAACTGGAGAAAATTGTTGACCTGTGCATTCAACGCGCCGAATATCTGGGCTACGAAGACCACATTTATGATGCACTGCTTGATCAATTTGAGCCAGAAATGAAAACGGCTGATGTAGAACGCATCTTCGGCGGGCTGCGGGAAGAACTGGTGCCCTTTGCCCTGGAACTTTATGAACGTAATGATGCGGTGTCCGATGAGCCGCTGCACCGCGAATTCCCGATTGAAGATCAGCGCCGTTTTGGACTTAAGGTGGTCAAACAGATTGGTTATGATCTTTCACGCGGGCGTCAGGATGAAGCGGTTCATCCGTTTTGCAGCTCCTTTTCTCCAGATGATGTACGCATTACTACCCGTTTTGATAAAAATTTCCTGTCACCAGCGCTGTTCGGGACTATTCACGAAGCGGGCCACGCCACCTATGAGCAGGGCATCGGGCGTAATTTATTCCAGACAGTGTTGGGTACGGGTGTGTCGCTGGGCATCCACGAAAGCCAGTCGCGCCTGTGGGAAAATGTCGTTGCCCGCAGTCGCGGTTTCTGGGAGTATTTTTACGGGCTACTTCGAGAAACATTCAAGGGTGTGCTGGATGATGTGAGTCTGGATGACTTTTATCGTGCTGTTAACAAGGTCCAGCCCTCATTTATCCGCGTGGAAGCCGATGAGGTGTCATACTGCCTGCATATTATGCTGCGTTTTGACATCGAGAAGGACCTCATCACCGGCAAACTGGCTGTCAAAGATGCGCCGGAAGCCTGGAACGCCAAAATGGAAGAGTATCTTGGTATTATCCCCGAAACGGATACGCTGGGTATTCTGCAAGATGTCCACTGGTCATCGGGCATTCTGGGTTATTTCCCCACCTACGCACTGGGCACACTGCTATCGGCACAGTTGTATTACCGTACCCTGCAAGATTACCCGGCCATCCCCGACGAGATTCGTCAGGGCAAGTTCAGCACCCTTTTGACGTGGATGAACGACAACATACATGTACATGGGCGCAAGTACATGCCTGCTGAATTGATCCAACGCGCGACCGGTAAACCCCTTGGGCATGAGGATTATATGACCTACCTGCGCGGCAAATTTGGCCCGATCTACAACCTGTAGATTAAACACAGGCCCGACGCATTTTCGACGTTGGGCCTATTTTAGGAAATTTTTCAGTTCCAGAAGTTACACAAAGTGCTACAATGGCACTATATATAAATATTCAACAAAGAATCCTAGAGTCTAATAGCCTGCATGTTTTTTTTATGATATAGTCTCACGGTATTCACCACGATGTTCGAGGATTGGCTATGCGCATACTGGTAATTTCGGATATTCACGCTAATCTTGTCGCCTTTGAAACGGTGCTCAAAGATGCTCAGGGCGATTGGGATTATGTGTGGTGCCTGGGTGATGTTGTGGGTTATGGTCCTGACCCCAATGAATGCTGCGATTTATTGAAGACGCTGCCGCACTTGTGTCTGGCGGGTAATCATGACTGGGCTGCGCTGGGACGCCTCGATATTCGCACGTTTAACGTCGATGCGCGAAAGGCCGTCAACTGGACGCAGGAAACCTTAACCGAAGAGAACATTGCCTATCTCTCCGCATTGCCGACAACTTTTGTATTGGGGAACTATACGCTGGCACATGGCAGCCCGCGTGAACCGGTGTGGGAATATATCCTTGATCCGCTGATTGCAGCGCTGAATTTCCCCCATTTCGAGACGGATTACTGCCTCGTAGGCCATACTCACACCCCCATCATCTTTGAATTGACTACTGATGAAGGCGATACCAGTTCGATGCAGCCGAAATATCGCGAGGCCAAAAACCTTAATGGTCATCGCTTGATTATTAATCCGGGCAGTGTCGGGCAGCCACGTGACAGCAACCCGGATGCGGCCTACGCTGTACTGGATGTGGAAGCAGGTGTTTTTGAACACCGCCGCATTCCATATCCGATTCAGGTTACACAGGAACGGATGCGCAATCATGGAATGCCAGAACGGTTGGTGACTCGCCTGGAACACGGCTGGTAACAAGGCCGTATAGATTGACTATAATGAACCTTGCCTGCGTGCAAGGTTTTTTTGTTTTGGTCAAGTCAGGGAAGAGAATAACGGTCTGGACGTGTAGAATAGGTAGCGTTGTACTGGTAATGTGGAGAAAAACCTGACGGTGAATGAGGCGATTCAAGTAGAACATGTCACGAAAGACATCAAGGTTGGCGAGCGTGTATTGCACATCATCAAAGAGACCAATCTGGATGTGCCGCGCGGGCAAATGATGGCGATTGTGGGGCCATCGGGCAGCGGCAAGAGTACGCTGATGGGCATGCTGGGCGGGTTGGATACGCCTTCAACCGGGCAAATTTGTATTGATGGCATCGACATTTCCCGGATGAATGAAAATAAACTCACCGAAGTGCGCAACGCGAAAATCGGATTCGTGTTTCAGTTCTTCCATCTCGTGCCGACGCTCGATGCGGTAGATAACGTGGCGCTGCCGGTGCGCTTTGCCATTAACCGCAAGTACGAGCCTGTGCAGCGAGCAAAAGAACTCCTTGATTTGCTTGGATTGGGCAACCGCCTCGATCATCGACCAAGCCAACTATCGGGCGGACAGCAGCAGCGGGTCGCCATTGCACGGGCGCTTGCCAACGACCCACCCATCTTGTTATGTGATGAGCCGACGGGAAATCTGGACACGAAGACAGGCCAGCAAATTATGGATGTGTTGAAGCAGGTGCAGCGCGAGATGAACACAACGGTTGTCATTGTGACGCATGACCCGGATATTGCCGAACAGACGGAGCGTATCGTGACGCTGGTGGATGGAAAGATTGTGGAAGATTGGGTAATGGAACATGTCGGAGCGGATTAGGTTTTATATCAGTCATTCCTGGAAGGATATGCGGGTCGGCAAGTGGCGAACGATGTTTGTGCTGCTGTGTATCGCGGCGGGTGTGTCTGCTGTAGTCAGTTTACAGACACTGGGCGCGATGATTGAGGATGTGCTGACCGGGAATTTGCAGGAACTTAATCGCGGAGACATGCGCCTGCGCGTTGAAAGTGATGAGCCGAGCGATATTGATCTGGGTAAAGAGCGCGGGCATCTGGTGGTCAGCAATACGGTGCGTGAAGTTCTCACCGTTGACGGTATTCAAGCCGTTACGGACTGGATTCAGGAACGCGACCCTGACGCTCAAATCAACTACCGCCAGATTTTCCCACGTGATTTCACCGCTGGATTTGGCATCGCCAAAGTTGGCGAACTCGTCGAAAATGTGCCGGGTATATTGGTTAACATCGACAATTACCCCTTTTACGGGGAAATCCGTACCCTTGAGGGCGATCTGATACAGGAGGCCATGCAGGAGCCAACTGACCTGATCATCAGCGATAATGCCGCCGACAAATATGGTTTTGAGGTGGGCGATGAGGTACACATCGGTGGCTCTGAAGAGACGTTTGTGATTAAGGGGATTGTCGATGTCGAAACGGAGACACTCAGTAATCCCGAGTCGGCATTCCTCGGCTTTTATTACATCGACCACAGCGCCATTCCCTTGTTTTCAAGCTACGATAAAGACCTTGTGACCGAAAGCGGCGATGGCAACCGTTATGCACTTGAGGTTTTTGTTAAACTGACGGATACCAACCGCACTGAAGTCAACGAATTTGCCGAGCAGTTACAGGATGAATTTCCCTATATCGCAGTGCGCACCACCGCTGACTTGCAGGAATTCAATTCCACGTTGTTTAATGCGCTGGACCAACTACTGCTGATTATGGGGCTGGTGTCGCTGCTGATTGGTGGTATCGGCATCATCCAGACCATGATGGTGATTGTGGCTCGTCGGACGACGGAAATCGCGATTCTCAAAACGGTAGGCTTAAAGGCAGGGCAAATCACGATCCTATTTTTCATTGAAGCGCTTATTCTGGGCATTGCTGGCAGCGCCATCGGGATTCCGGTGGGCCTGCTGCTGGCGTTGGGCCTTGAATATGTTGCGGAAATTTTCTTCGCGCAAAACCTATCATGGGTGCTGTCACTAACCGCCATCTGGCGCGGATTTGTGCTGGGTGTGGTGATTACAGGTGTTTTTGGTCTGCTGCCGACGTTGATTGCCGGGCAGGTCCGCCCCGGACGTATCCTGCGACCTAGTGAAACTCAAATGCCGGGTGCGAGCATCTCGCGGACGCTGCTGGCGCTCGTGGTCGTCTTTCTGGTATTGGGCGTTATATCATGGTCAATTCTGGGCGGCGGTATTTCGGGTAATCCACAGGATGCGCTGGTGAGCGTTTTGAGTATTGGGTTAGCGGTAGGAGTTGCGATTGGTATCGGCACAGCGGCTCTTGCTGCCGGGACACCGCCTGCCTATAAATCTAAAGATGAACTGGAACGTTCATCAAGAACAATACGCAGGGTGTTTCTGGTTTTCGGCATCCTGGTGCAGACGGTGTTGGAAGGCGTGTTATTTTTTGCGCTGGGAATTATTTTGATCGTGATTATCTTCGAGCGTATAACGACCGAGAATACGGTTAGTGCACTGATTATTGCGATTCTAATCGGTCTCTATCTCAGTGTTCAATCGCTGCGCAAACAGCCAGCCGTTCCCGTGACGTTGGGGGCGGTGCTGCTGGGTTTCGTGGGTGGTATTCTGGCGGGCATTGTGGTGGGCAGCATTATTGGCCTTCCGGCATTTTTCCTGCTGTCGGAAACGGCGCTCTGGGAGTTCATTATCGACCTGTCCAGCAACATTGTCTTGATTGAAATTTCGTTCGTCCTGCTGGGTGTCGTGGCAGGTGTATTGTGGCTGCTGGTGGCGCTATCGACGAATATCCCAAGTTTTGGTATCCCGGATATTAAGTTGACCCTGCGGACGCTTTCCGAGAGCAGGAATCGGGTCTCGACAACGGTGCTGGCGCTGGTAATTGGGGTGCTGGCCCTGAGCCTGATTCTGATGCTGACGCAGGCCATTCGTGGACTGTTGAGTTTTTCGCTTGAGGAATCGGCAGGCGGCAATGTGTTCATTTTTGTGTCGCCCGGTGAGAATTGGCTGGAGACCGCCGACACTGTCTCAGGAACCATCGAAGCGGTGGACGGGGTGGAAAGCTACACGATTGCCACCAATTATGTGGTTGATTTTGTGGAGGTCGTTAAGCCTGACGGCACACGCTTGACCAGAGAAGATTTGATGACCAACATTCAGGATGAACTGGATGAACAGGGTCGCAATGCGCGTGATTTCAGGGAACTGCTGGACTACACACTCAATTTTGTGGATGGACGCAGTGTCACTCAGGCAGGGGCACTGCCCAATTATGAGTTCATAAACGGCAGCCGCCAACTGAGCAAAGCCGATGCTGGCAAACGCCGGATTGTGGTGCGCGGTAATCAGGCGGTCATGTTGGGTGGTATCGAAGCAGGTGATATTCTGGTGTTCGATTTCCCCAATGCCGCTCGTGATAACGGTCCTCCGGCTCGATTGAAATTTGAAGTGGTCGGGATAACGGAGGAACCACTTGGCGGCGTGAATTCAGCAGGCAGCAATCCGATTTATGCGCCGCTGGATGCATTTGGCGACATCAGGCCGGATACGATGGGGGCAGTGGTGGATATCGACGAGGGCAATATCCGGCAGCTTCGACGACAGCTTGCACAGGATGTGCCGCAGGCGTTCGTGTTTGAGATTTCGCAGCTCAACCAGCTCATTGATGAGTCCATCAACCGCTTCACCACACTGCCGATTATTGTGGCGGTGCTGGCAGTAGTGGTGGCGGGTGTCGTGATTGCCAATTCCGTTATCCTGACCACAATGGAACGCCAGCGCGAAATCGGCATTATGAAGGCCGTCGGCTTGCAACGCGAACGGGTACTGGGGATGTTGTTGTTTGAAAATGGCCTGATGGGTTTGCTCGGTGGCACGATAGGGGTAGGGGCATCGGTGCTGCTGCTGATTTTCCTGTGGGCACAGCTATTTGAGGGAGACCTCAGTGATGCTGTTCCACTGGACATTGCGCTGCTGCTGATGGTGGCCTGTGTGGGCATCTCGCTGCTGGCGTCGGTTGCCATTGCGTGGCGGGCCAGTGGCGAGAAACCACTTAACGTCCTGCGCTACGAATAGTCATAGGTTCTAACCCCACCTTGGCCCTCAACCGCAAACGGGGAGGGAACCAGAATCATCACTCCCAACCACCGCTTGTTGTCAACGACTCGCTGCGACAAAACGCTTTATTCAAGCTGTGCCGATTCCTCCCTCGTTTGCGGGGAGAGACAGAGGGGGTAATACCAAGTTCGGGTAATCAGTAGAAGAAGAATTTTGGATACCGTGATTTCACAGGCAGCTTTACAATGGTATATAGTCTAATCAGGTGAACTTGGTATAAGATTATGTTTGACCCAATTGATCTACTTAAACTATATGAAATTCTTGAAGTGGAAATTGGTTGCAGCGGTTTGGAATTACGGAAAGCCTATTTGCATTGCGCCAAAAAATATCATCCTGACAAGAATCCCGATAGAAAAGAATGGGCTACAACCAGATTCCAGCAAGTTCAGGATGCTTATTACAGGTTAAAAGAAATAGGGCAAACGAAACCGACCCAGAGAGCATCCCATTATTCAGAAACGAATCAGACTTTTGAAGATTTAGTTGAACCATCTTCAAGATTTGAGTTTAGTGGTCGTGTCTTCCATATTAAGTTCAATTTTGATTATAAGCTTGACCTAGACGAACTTGCACAAAGAAGAAGAGGTCTACGTGAGGCTTGGAACGAATGGGTTGAAAGCCCGAACGATTTACAGACGTCCTTGAAGCTAATTCATGTAGCGCATCTATCATCCCGTCCAGATATTGTAGCGCAACTTTTGACCGAACCTATTCTTATAGATGCTGCATCATTACTTTTTCTCGAATTTGATACCACGCAAGTAACCGATACCCTACTGAGCTGGGCGGAATTCTTGTATGCTGGCAAACATACGGAAGCTGCCATAGAGTTACTAGAGGGAGCGTTATTTATTGAATTCGCAGATGAAAAAATCCGGGATCGTTTGCGGCAATATCATTACTGGATGACACAAAAGGATGGTAAGAAGAAAAACGTTGACCCCCGAATTAGAATATTTCACTATAAGAAAATTCTAGAGTTAGGTTTTGAACTGGATTACATATATAAACTCCTTGCGGAAGCTTACTATGAGCTAGATGAAATAGATACGGCAAAGGCACACCTTCAACATGCATATGAAATCAACCACCTGTTAAGTGGAGCAAAAACAATATCACGTGCACTCGGAATGGAGAAATTTATTCCTGATGATACAGAAACTCAAGCAGATGTCTTTCCACCACCAAATGTTCGCAAAAACGATTATCTGGTAAACCATGTAAAACACATTCCAACTTTAGACGAGGCAATTTCGTGGTTTGACAACGAGGATTGGCAAACAATTGAAGTCTACTCGGACCTGAATGCATATTACCCTAAGATTCTCAATAAAGCTCGAAATGTCTTAGTTGAAATAGCTCGAAACCTCAGCCGATGTAATAAAGATTTTGCACGCTATAACCTCATAACATTTTTAAATTGTGTTTACTGGGATGTCAGAGAGGCTGCAACAACTTCACTTGTCGAAATTGGCAACGCTGATACACTTCATGCTCTTCAAAACTTCGAGCCAAATGAATACTGGAGACCGGGACGTGATGATAGAAACTTAGATCAATGTATAAAATTGCTCAAGGCAAAACTAAACATTGATTCCAGGAAGTCCTCTGATGATGGAATAATTCACTATTCGTTGGAAGATCTTATTAGGGCGAAGAAGGAGGCATCATACTTCATGAAAACAAGAGATTATGTTTCTGCCTACAAAATCCTCTCGCCATTCGTTACGGATCACGGTCCGTATGATGAAAATCATCTAGATCTCATACTAATGTTTGCAATCTGTTTAAGTGAAACGCGCAATGCTAAGGCAGCACTTGAGCTGGTACAACCCTTGTATGAACATCTGCGAAACGATCACTCACAGTTCATACTGCCCAAAGTGTTGAATTGGTACCGACGTGTTTATCTTTATCACCCCTATATCTCCAAATATGACAATACATACCTGCAAATTCTTGAAACGTATGAAAAATATTTTGCAATTGCTCAGGATCCCACAGAGTTTCTGGAAAATGTCGATGTATTAGCACTCTGGTTCGGGTTTTGGAATCAGTCTACACACGTCAAATGGCTGAACTATGCGATTGCATATACGGCACCAGGATCAAGACTAGCTAAACGGAAATATCATCTACACGACACGAAAATCAGTCCGTTTCTTCAGAAGCAAATAGACATTTCCTTTCCAGCAATTCAGATCCTAACCCAACACAAAATATATGAACTTTTTGGGGTCGAGATATTTTTGGATTCATTCAATTAGAGGCATAAATCATATTTTTCAGAAAAAATATTTATGCATAAGTTGGAGGAAGGAGAATCACAGGGGACACACCTGCTAACTGCAATGTGAACAAAGAGGCTGATATCCAAAGCCTTGAACTGTCCGCCCGGTTGATGGACCCGATTATCTACCATACTATTTGAGCCAGTCGTACCAAGTTCGTGTGATTAGGCTATATACCGTCTCAAAGATCGCTGTGAAATCGTGGCATCCAGAAATTTGATACTACTGATTATCCAAACTTGGTATGAGTAGTGCTGCCTTTCAGAGACGTTCACGAACGGATTTCACATAGAACGTATCATTTAAGCACAGCGCGAATGTCCGAAAGGTCGTCCAGATTAGTCTTGTCCAGTTCAAAAAGCTGCTGAAGTTTACTATCAAGCAAGCCACGATGTGAGGCGTACTCGCGGGCTTTAGCGTAGGCTTCCATGGCTTTTTCGGGTGAAGTGTCGCCGAGGAGATAGAGGCCAGAATAGGCAAGTCCGATGACGAACCATGTCTGGTAACTACGCTCAAGGGTTTCGAGGACTTTATTGGAACGTTCGATGGCACGATTAAAGGCATTGCGGGCCGCCGATACATCCTTGTCGCGCAGGCAGGCTACGCCAAAAGCAGAGGCGGCACGATAGCCGTGCTCACTTTGCCCCAATGTGACCGCCGCCCGGTGTAACACGGTTCTTGCCTGATCAACGTTATCGGCGGCGAGGTATGCCCAGCCCAGCGTCGTACTGTAGAGGCACTGCAAGTCTTCATCATTTATCTCGACGGCGATGTTATAGGCAGATTGGGCATAGTGGATGGCTTCTTTGGGTTTGCTGTAGCCGATGTAAATTCTGGCTAAATCGTAGAGACGGTTCGACTCGTTGCGGCGGTTACCCACTTCGCGCATGATGATCAGCGATCTGTGGTAATATTGTTCGGCGCTCTGCAATTCGCCCAAATCAAGCTGTGAGTCGCCAACTAAATCAAGGCAAATACCCTCTCCAACAATATCACCGACATCCATGAATATCTTCAGGGCCTGCTGGTAGACGTCCAGTGCCTTCTCATACTGGTTATAGTTATGATAAGTCTGGCCGAGATTACGCAGTCCAATGGCTTCACTGCGCCGGTTGCCGTTGGCGCGGAAAAGTTCCAGCGCATCCAGCCGGTAATTAACGGCGGGTTCAAACTGACCGATATCACTGTAAACACCGCCTAGATATTCAAGCGTGATGCCTTCAAAGCGTTGGTCGCCGATTTCGCGGGCCATGACAAGTCCCTGCTGTAGATACTCGATGGCCTGCTCCTGATCGCCCAATTCGCGATGAATGTCGCCAAGTTGACTGAGAGCGTTGGCTTCGGCGAGTTTGAAGTTAATCTTT
Organism: Chloroflexota bacterium; assembly: GCA_022616515.1. GTDB lineage: Bacteria > Chloroflexota > Anaerolineae > Aggregatilineales > J027 > JAKEEQ01. Next base: position 23,869 of record JAKEEQ010000500.1, read on the forward strand.
CGGGAGAGTTCCAGTGCTTTCTCGAAGTAGTCACGGGCTTCATCAGTCCGCCCCTGATTACGGGCAATGGAACCGAGTTGCAGCGTTGACTCGGTGAGGGCGGTTATGTTGTCCACTTTTTCCGCAAGTTCAACCGTTGCTTTCAGAATAGGTTGGGCTTTTTCAAAATCCCCCATGTAACGATGGGCGGTTCCGATGCGACACATTAGTTCGGCGCGTTGGGCTTCGCTGGCATTATCAAGGGCCAGTTGCAAAAAGTGGATGGCCTCCGGGTAGACATTCATTTCAAGGGCTTTTTGGCCTGCAATGCGGGCATAGTGCCATTCTATTTCCTTTTCGCCCGCAAATCCCCAGTGCTCAGATAGTCTGGCAGCATATTCATCGGCATCGGGATAGGTGGCCTCAATTGCCAGTGCCATATGACGGTGCAGGTCTGCTAAGCTGTCCGCTGACAATTCCTGCAATGCCCCTTCGCGCAGCTTATCATGTGCAAAGCGCCAGTGCCCATCGCGAAACTCAATGACGGCAGCATTGGAGGCACTGATGAGCCATTTATTTAGTTCGGGAGGATTGTCAAGCGTATCCATCATCTTTTCTAATATCTTCAGGTCAATATCACGACCACTAATCGCCGCCAGTTGCAGCAGCGGCTGGCCCCACGCTGGAACCTGAGCAAGACGGCGCTGCACAATGGCCTGCATGCCGCCGGTAAAAACGTTCAGTGGCAGGGTGTCGTGACCAACTTTGTCCAGCCGCCCTGCTTCTTCAGCCAGTGCCCGGACCACTTCGACGAGGAAGAAAATATTGCCCTCGGTCTGTTCCTTCAAAAACAGCAGGATTTGCCGGTTGTGTGCTCCTTCACCGAGCATGGAGAAGGCTAGTTGTTCAATTTCGGCTGGGGTAAGCCGTTCAAGTTGAATGAGGTTCATTTCAGGCAGGTGTTCAGGCAGGGATGGGCGTTCGTCATTGCGATAACTTGCCAGAATGAGCAGCGGGAAGTTTTGGACGGTGCGGACAAGACGCCGGAGCACTTCGAGGTCCTCGGATGCCCACTGCAAATCCTCCAAAATGAGGACGGTGGGCATCTGCTGAAGGTGAATAGTTGTTACAATGGTGTCGAGCACCGCCGTTCGCCCCGAAAAGGTCGTTTCCCCCGGTTCACGTTCCAGCAAGGGATAAATATCTGGCACAAGTTGAGAGAGAATATCCACTTGCTGGTCGGTCAGATCAACCGTCAGGGCTAGATTGCGCACCGGCTGCCGCCAGAGTTGATAGGGCAGGCCGCTCCCTGCCACACTTTCCCCTACAAACACATTCGTGCCTTTGACCAGTGCCCGAACGCGAATTTCATCGAGCAGCCGGGTCTTTCCGACGCCGCTTTCGCCACCAATGAGCCATGCGCTGCCACGTCCAAGCCACGCTTCTTCGAGGGCGACTTCCAGTTTCGTCAATTCTTCTTCACGACCAACCAGTTCCGCTGCCTGTAAGAAACTCTCCCGAATGTCGTCCGTCTCTTCGGGGAGCGGCAAATCAAATGCCTGACTGAGGTCTCGAATGACATCGGAAGCGTGCTGATAACGCTGTTCAGGATCTTTAGCAAGTAACTTTTCCAGCACGGCAACCTGATTCCGCCCGAAATCCAGTTTATCGTATTCAGGTTCCATCATGCTAATTCGGTAAATCATCTCCATGATGTTCCCGGTCGGGTCGAAGGGGTGTTCACTGGCAAAGAGTTCGAAGGCCATCACGCCCACTGCAAACAGATCGGATGCAACGCTTGGTGGATTTTCTTCGAGGAGTTCAGGAGCCATGTAGGCGACTGTACCTACGGCTTCTTCAGGAACGGTGTTGTGATTGATAGCCAAGCCGAAATCGAGGATTTTGACGTGATTGTTTTCAACAAGGACATTGCCGGGCTTCAGGTCGCGGTGCAAGATGCCGCGATGATGCAAGTAGTCGAGGGCTTGCAGCATTTGTATGATGTAATTTATTTTCATCTCATCAGACTGAAAGCGGCTGGCCCCCACAATACTGCGTGCCCGTTTCAATAATTCCATCGTGAAATAGGGCTGCTGCTCATCATCAAAGCCGTATTCGATGACACTGATGATATTGGGATGGCGCATTGAGGCGAGGGTTTGAAATTCATGGGCCAGCGCAATGCGTAAATCTTCATTATCGCCAGATGATTCAAAGACCAGATTTTCCAGCGGCGCAAATACGCGCTTCAATGCCACAACCTCACCACGCAGCCGATCCAGAGCCTTATAAACCGCACCCATGCCGCCAATGCCAAGTTGTTCTTGAATCACATACCGCTGGGAGAAAAAATCTTTTGTTTTTGTAATGGTCATTGAGGCTCCATTATCCGTCGCTGCGCTTCCATTTAATTATCACCAGCGATTTGACTTGCGTCAAATGATTAAATTTCGTGACCGGGTGTGTTATACTCCAATTAAATATCAGCCTCGAAACAAAGCCCAAAAAATGCACACACATAACCATGCTCATGATAAGGACTTTGTGCATCTACATTTGCACACTGAATATAGTCTTCTTGATGGATTTGCTCAGATAAAGCAGGTCGTCAATCGCGCAGTTGACCTCAATATGGAGGCACTTGCCATCACAGATCACGGCACGATGTTTGGCGTGATTGACTTCTATCGTGCCTGTAAGGCAGCGGGTATCAAGCCGATTATCGGTGTTGAAGCTTACCTCGCCCGGCGCAGCATGCGTGACCGCGACCCGGTCAAAGACCGCACCCCCTACCATCTGCTGCTGCTGGCTAAAAATGAAGCGGGTTACAAAAACCTGCTCAAGATTGCGTCGGCTTCTCAATTGGACGGGTACTATTACCGTCCGCGCATCGACAAAGAGTTTCTGGCGGCCCATGCGGAGGGGATTGTTGCCACCAGTGGCTGCCTCGCGGCGGAAATCCCGCGTATGGTGGAGGAGGGCCGCGATGACGAGGCCCTGCAAACTATCGGATGGTATCAGGACGTTTTCGGGAAAGATAATTTTTTTCTCGAACTCCAGCAACATGACATTTCCGAACTGGAACGCCTCAACAAATGGCTGCTGGAAAATCGTCACCACGCCAATGTGCCGCTGGTTGCCACAAATGATGTGCATTATGTGAATCAAGATGACTACGACGTACATGATACCCTGCTGTGTATCCAGACGAGTTCGTTAAAGCGGGAAAGTAAAACCAGTCGACTGGCGATGACCGACCCGTCGTACCATCTGCGGTCACAGCACGAAATGTGGCAAATATTCGGTGATGTTGCGCCAGAAGCCCTGTATAACACACGGCTTATCACCGAGATGTGTGATATTCATGAATTAGATGGCGAGGGTTATCACCTGCCGATTTTCCCTGTGCCAGAGCGATTCGATAACCCGGAGCAGTATTTACGCTATCTGTGTGAGCGCGGTATTGAGTGGCGCTATGGCAGCCGGGCCAGTTCGAAGCCGATTCAGGACAGGCTTGAGCATGAACTCAATATCATTTTCAAGATGGGCTTTGCCACCTATTTCCTCATCGTATGGGACCTGATTGAGTTTGCCCGTAGTGCCGACATCTGGTGGAATGTGCGTGGATCGGGTGCAGGCAGTGTGGTGGCCTATTCGCTCGGTATCACCAGTCTGGACCCGCTGGAAAACGCCTTGATTTTCGAGCGGTTTTTGAATCCACATCGTAAGACCATGCCAGACTTTGACCTCGACTTCCCCGAAGACCGCCGTCAGGAGATGATTGAATACTGCGCCCGCAAATATGGGGAAGACAAAGTCGCGGCGATTATCACGTTTGGAACTCTAAAACCCAAAGCAGCTATCCGCGATGTGGGGCGTGCCCTCGATTTGCCGCTGCCGGAAGTGAACCGGATTGCCAAGATGGTTCCAACGGTGGCAAGGCCGCCCTCGATTGACCAGCTTCTGGGCAAAGATGAGAGCAAGCCCGACGCGATGAATCCAGAAATGGTTGAGTTGTATGAAAAAGACCGCTTTGCACGTGATGTTCTGAATTACGCGGCACGGGTCGAAGGGGTGCCACGTCATGCCGGAACGCATGCGGCGGGTATTATTGTGTCTGACAAACCGCTTGTCGAATATCTTCCGCTGCATCGCCCGACCGGCAGCAGTGCTGAAGATGCCCCGGTGAAGCAAATCACGCAGTTCCCGATGGAAACGGCAGAAAGTATTGGCCTGCTGAAAATCGACTTCCTCGGATTGTCTACCTTAACCATCATGCGACGTGCCTGCGAGTTGATCGAGCAGCATCACGGCATCAAATATGACATGTCAAACATTCCCTACCAGCCGGACCCGGAAAACTCGGACATAACACGGATGGTTAAGGAGATGTTTGAGATGATGGGACGTGGCGAGACCATCGGTGTCTTCCAGCTTGAAAGCAGCGGGATGCGGCAGATGTTGCTGGGGATGCGACCCCAAACGTTTGAGCATATCATCGCGGCTATTTCGCTGTTTCGCCCCGGCCCGATGCAGTTCATCCCCCAGTTTAACGCCCGTTTGCATGGCGAAGAGACCGTCGAATACCGGCACCCGCTTCTTGAGCCTATCTTGCAAGAAACTTATGGAATTTGCATCAGCGGCGATTCGCTAATTTTGGACACGCGAACTGGACAGCGTTACCGCGTCGATCAAATCGCCCAAGTTACTAACCCGATCTATGTGCAAGGTATTGACGAGAACTACCATCCGGTTGCCAGCCGTGTCACGCATTTGATCTACAACGGTGACAAGCCCGTTTTTCGCGTTACTTTGAAAAATGGAGCGACTATCAAAACGACGCACGATCACCGCTTTTTGACTGAAACAGGATGGAAACCCCTCAGCGAGATACAACCGGGTGATTATGTTGCCACACCGCCACAGCTAATCGAGCCGGAAGAACACCAGTTATTTGATCGTGATAAGTTACGTGTACTGGCTTATCTCATCGCTGACGGCAGTTTGGCGAGTGGAAGTTCCGTTGATTTTGTCAATAAAGAGCAATCGCTGATCAATGAATATGTTCGATGCCTGAAGTCTTTTGATGATCTAAAACCTGTTTATACTGGACAAATCCATGATGTTCTACGAGTAGGTGTTCGCAGTGCCCGCTACAAAGAAGTCAATAGCCTCTTGGTCTGGATGCGCGAATTGGGATTTAAATACCCGCCAGGGATAAGAAAACACCCTTGCGGAGTTCGGAGTCAGGAAAAATCAATCCCTGATTTTGTATTTTCACTTAATAATGAGAATATGATCTATTTTCTCGCATCACTCTGGGACTGTGACGGTTACATTGGGGAGGAGTCGTGTCATTACAAGACAATCTCACCGCAGCTTGCGTATGATGTTCAAACGTTGTTGTTACGTTTGGGGATCAGTTCAACTATCTACACATCAAGTTATCACGCACGTGGCGAAGCACGAACCGCGTATCAGGTCACAACTTACGACACGATGCGCCTAACAGAAATGCTTTTCCCTTACATGTTAACTCAAAAACGAGAAGTGGCATGTATGGGTCATGGTCGAAATACGATCAATCGCACGATTTTTATAGAAGAAGTACGTCAAAAAACAGATATGTCTGCCCGGCAGCTTATGGCAAGCTATGGCATTGATCGGCAACATTTATATCTAAATGGTTTATCGAGACCGCGTATTACCGCAGATGTGGTTGAGTCCATCGCGGAAGCCATGCCTTTACCCCGAACGGAAGCGTTAATCAATCTGAGATGGGTGGAGATTGCCTCAATTGACCCGTCAGGCGTTGAGGCCGTTTACGATCTGACTGTCGAAGGGAATCACCATAATTTCGTTGCCAACAATATCATTGTTCACAACTGCGCGTATCAAGAGCAGATTATGCAGATTGCGATGGACCTGTTCGGCTATGACGCTGGTGAGGCAGACTTGATGCGCCGCGCAGTGTCCAAGAAGAAGGAAAAGGACCTCGCCAAGCATCGCGGCATCTTCCTTGAACGCGGTCCACAAAACGGCGTTGATGAGGAAGCTGCCGGGAAGATTTTTGACGACATCGAATATTTTGCCAATTATGGCTTTAATAAGTCGCATGCCGCCGATTACGCCGTCATCACCTGCCAGACGGCTTTTCTGAAATGCCACTATCCCCACGAATATATGACGGCGCTGATGTCCATCCATAAAGATGACACCGACAAAATCAGCATCTTTGTGGCGGATGCAAAGCGAATGGGCATTGATATTTTGCCCCCCAACATCAATAAATCTTCCTCAGACTTCGATATTGAAGCCGACGACAATGGTCAGCGACATATCCGGTTTGGATTGGGGGCAATCAAGAATCTTGGTCTCGGCGCAGTCGATTACATCATTGGGGAACGCGAAACCTCAGGGCCGTTTAAAAACCTCGATGACTTCCTCGACCGCTGTTCTGCCAGCGACATCGGTAAACGCGGACTTGAATCGGCAATCAAGGTGGGGGCATTCGATGAATTCGGGAACCGACCAACCCTGCTGCATAACATTGACAAGCTCGTTAAACACAGTGTCGAGCGCCACAAGGCCGCTGAAGTAGGACAGGTGAGCATGTTCGACATCCTCGGCGGGTCGGGTGGCGATAACAGCGCGACCTCGATTGTGAATGTGCTTGAAGCGCCGCCCAATCCTGCTGACAAGCGGGAGCAACTGCGCTGGGAAAAGGAACTGGTGGGGATGTATGTCACCGACCATCCGCTTGAGATGATTATGGACAAGTTGGATAAGATCATTACCCACAACTCGCATGAAATCCGCGAGGCGGGTGCTGTCCTTAATAGCCAGTCAGTGATCATTGCAGGGTTAGTCACAAGTATACGTACCATCATCACCAAAAACGGTGATTCGATGGCAATCCTGCAAGTCGAGGATATTGGCGGCAAAATCGAGTGCGTGATGTTCCCGCGAATATGGGGGACTTTCCGTGATCTGGTAGAGGAAGATCGCGTATTGGTGATTCGCGGTAAAGCTGAGGACCGCCAGAGTGAGATGCAAATTATCGTAGACAGTGTCTCGCAAAATTTTGATGTGGCCTACAGCGAAGAACTGGAGGAACTGCGCCAGTCGAATTTTTCGTGGCTGCCACAAAATGACAGTGATCCGGTAAACAATCGCTTTTTCGAAGACATTCCAACCTACATTGATGATGGCCTGGACGACGATGAGGATGATGACGAAGCCGAAGAGGATGACATCATTGAAGATGGTGACTCTGTGGAAATCGACGATGTGGAAGCGCCGCCTGAAACCGTTGCTGAAGCGGTCGTTGTGCCTGCTGCTCCGGTACCTGAAGAAATGGAAGACGAACTGGTTCAAGACATCGAGGTGATCGTCACTGAAGAGGCTGATTATCCGGTGTCACCGCCAAAAGATGAACTGTATGAGCCAGTAGACGATTATGAGTCGTATACCACCGAGCAACCAGTAAACGGACACGATTCATTGGTGGATGCTGCTGGCCGGTTGATTGCGCCGCCCGCCCCGGCGGCGGTTCCGCGCAAAGTGACGACTCGCCAGCAATTGGTGGTTACGCTGTATCGTTCGGGAGATGATGAACGTGATTATCGCCTGCTGCGCTGGATTTACAGTGCGGCGATGGCCTATCCGGGTGGAGATGAGCTGCGGGTGTATGCACAGTTTCCCGGTCAAGAAGACCGGCTCACGATGGATTTTCCTGATTTGACGATTCTGGTATGCGAGGCGCTGATTAACAAGTTGAAAGAGCGCCTCGGTGAAAATTGTGTGATGATCCGTAACCTGTAATGGGTTGCGGATTTTTCCAATTCATGTATAGTTTCAGGCGATGATTTTAGTAGATTATTTGTGTAGCTTATGAGACGAAGAAGACCTGCTCCCCGCCTAACGCGAAGTCTCCTCGACCGGACATTCGGCGGGGTATGTGGCGGTATTGGATATTATCTTGGCATCAATCCATGGTGGATTCGAACCGCCTTTATTGGATTGGCGTTCTTTACCTATGGCGCAGGTGTTCTGTTGTACTTTGTCCTATGGCTGGCGATGCCACAGCAAACCATCAGTGACTTACAACTCAACCCCAATCCGCTGCGCCAGAGCAACACGGCCCGCCCTGAGACATTGATTCTGCTGGGAATAGGCGTGATATTTTTAGGACTGTTGGTGATGGCGTTTAATCTGGGGGTTCTGGACAATACGAACGGGGGGGCTTTGCTCCCATTTGCCGTGATACTGCTCGGATTAACGCTGCTTGCCCAACAAATCAGGAGTCGTGCCTGATGACACAATCGCGTTCAAATCTCATCTGGCCTGTACTTATCATCGGCATCGGAATTGTGATGTTACTGATCTCCGCCAATGTGATCCCGGAGGCGATTGGCGACCTCCTTATCCGGTCATGGCCTGCACTGCTGATTATTTTTGGCCTGAACATCCTCCTGTCCCATCGTTTCCCCGTCGCAAACTGGCTGGTGCTGATTGTTAGTGTGGGTCTGGTAGTGGTGGTTGCCAATCTGGCCTATGCCGAGCGTAGCAACGAATATCGCACCGATTATCGGGAATTTCGTGAAGATTTCGTGCCGCCCGAAATTGAACAACTGGTGTTGGTCATCGACGTGCGAGATACCCGTGCCACCATTAGCCCTGCTTCGCAGCCGCGCCAGATCGCAGCCCAATTTGAAGGCAGCAACGAAAGTGATGTGGGCATCGGTTTCGAGATTCAGGGGACGACCGCCACCATTACCATTAGCGAAGATCGCCCCGGTGTTTTGCCGCGACTGCAACATGTCGGACGTGGAACACTCAACGTCTTTGTGCCTGCTGATATACCGATTGAAGCGTTGGACTATCTGGGCGATGATGGTTCGGTGACAGCGGACTTGATGGGGCTGGATATACGAAGCATCAATATGCAAACCGGGCGTGGTAATATGCGGCTGTGTCTGCCCCGGCAGGGAATTGTCCTTCAGGACACCATTACGATTGAGAACGGTGACCTTGAAGTAGTCATCCCGCCGAATACCACACTCAGCTTTAATGTTGGGGGCGAA
>JAKEEQ010000501.1 GCA_022616515.1 Chloroflexota bacterium
TCTGGATTGTTGTCGCGCTTGGCAAGATAATCCGCAAACTGTATCTGGTCGCGCAGTGTTTCCCCGTTCGATATGCGCTGGGCTTGCTGGCGTTCGGTGGCATAGATGTCACGCGCAGCGGCGATCACTGCTTCGACATCCTCGATGTTAACAAACATCACCCCATCAGCATCGGCAAAAACGATGTCGTCCGGCACAATGGTAAGTGAGCCAAATTTGACATTGACCAGTTCCGGCTGCTCCACATGATGAACCACCAGCGGCCCCGCCGGAAACGCCCCATAACTGAACACGGGAAAGCCAAGCTCAACCAGCTCTGGGGTATCGCGATGGCTGCCCCATACCACTAACCCGGTCACACCACTGGTCTGCGCCTCCATTGCCGTGAGGTCGCCGATGCAGGCTTGGTCGCTGCGCCCGCCGTCATCAATCACCAGCACCTGACCCGGACTGGCAATCTCGAACGCTTCCAGAAACACATCCACGCTGCCGAAATGACGAACCGGCAATGCATGTCCCGCCACCTTCATCGTTTGGCTGACGGGTTTAATGCCCGCCGAGGCCATGCGCAGTTCGAGTTTAAGTCGCACACAGGCATCGGCAATTAGCGGCGTGCTCAGGGTGCGGAAAGCCTCATTTATCTGCTGGTTATTCATCATCATCTCGCTCAATACTATCTATCCTCATTGTAGCGTGTTTAGTGTGGGCATGGTTTGAATGGATTTGATATGTGGCATCAACCGCTATAATAGTTGTACGGGGAAAGGGAGAAATGATGAAGATCGCGCAAGCACAGTTTGAGACAGAACGTCAGGACATTCACGATATTTTCTGGGAATACTTGCAGTGGGCCAATGATAGGAACGATGAAGAATTTGGCATCCGGCTGGACATTGAGGCCATGATTATGGCGACGCTGGATAAATATGAGCCGCCGCGCGGTCGATTGCTGCTGGCCCGCGTGGATGGAGCCGTTGTCGGGTGTATTTGCCTTCAGCACCTTGTCGATGATATTGCCGAGGTCAAACGACTCTATGTGCGTCCAGATTTTCGCCAGCGGGGAATTGGTTCAGCACTTGTCAAATCGGTGGCCGATGAAGCACGACAGGCAGGCTACAAGATTATCCGTCTCGACAGCGCCAATTACATGACCAACGCCCATGCCGTCTATCAGGCACACGGCTTTTCGCAGATTGAACCGTATCCCGAAAGTGAAATCCCGGCGGAATACCATCATCTATGGGTGTTCATGGAAAATCGATTATCCACACAATGATAGCTCATTTACAGCGATAGTTTAATTTCCTGATAACTGTAATTATCACGAATTTGGATTGTTCGAGATTTGAAAAGGTTCACACATTCCGGTCCTTATCTATGCTACAATCGGGATATTATAGAGTTATTGTGATCTGGAGCCACCATGTCCTACACAGTATTGATTGTTGAGGATACGCGCGAACTTGCCGAAATTATTCAACTTATTCTGGGAAAACATGATATTATCACCACCTTCACCGAAGCTGATGGTCAGGCCGCCATCGAACGCTTCCGCGAAGTTAAGCCAGATCTTGTGCTGCTGGACTTAAACCTGCCGGACATGCGCGGCTGGCATGTTCTGGATGAATTGAAGCGGATTTCGGACGAGGAAGACGACATCAACATGCCGAAGGTGGTCATTACCACTGCCTACGGCGACCCGGCAAACAAGGTGATGGGGAAACTGCAAGAGATCGTCACCTATCTGGTAAAACCCTTCAAACCAAGTGAAGTCGAGAAAGTGGTTATGGAGTCACTGGGTATTGAATAATGAGTGAGACCCTTAAACGACGGGTCATGATGCGGCTGATATTGACAGTCGCGTTTTTGGTTATCACCGTTACCATCCTGCGCCAGTTCACCGATGAAGAACCGCCCCGCCGCAGCGATAATATTGACGCACAGTTGGTGTATCTACTGGCCGAAGTCGATGAGGAGGGCTGGACGCAGGAGAATCGGACTGCATACATCACCCTGCTCGAACAACAGGGCAAAACCGAACTCATCAGCAGATTCGTCGGCGGTGAAAACATCAGCCAGGCCAGTGTGCAGTCACTCAGGTTATTGATTGAGGAAGAAATCGCCGGGGGAAACTGGGAACAGGTGAACGATTACGCACAGCGGTTGCTGGCCCTCGATTCGGATGATGCTTTTGCCAACTATCATTACGGCCTCCTGCTACTAACCGCCTTACCCGACCAGTCCGTTTATTATCTCAATCGAGCCGGTGTTCAATACAGCAGCAGTGCCCAGCGCATCGCGGCGATGGTGTCATCAAATTCTGACAGCGGTGCACTGTATCGTTCGGCGGGGAGTGTGCTGGCCGAGGTTGGCGAATGGGAACATGCCGAACGTTTATTTACGGCGGCCATCGAGGTGGATAATCTAGATTGGTTCAGTTACGCCTATCGGGGCTATGTGCGGGATGAGCAGGGCAAGGATGGGCTTGAAGACTTCGAAATGGCGCGGGCGATTGCACCCGCTGAAAGGCTGCCTTACTATTTTCTGGGATTATACTGGCGGCGTGCCCCGCACATTGACTATGAAGCAGCCCACGATGCCTTCAGCAAAGCCTACCAGCTAGATCCCACCGGGCCGGAAGTTGCGGTGGAAATTGCACTAACCTATCAGCTTCAGGGCCAGTATGAACACACGTCGGAATGGTTCAGCATTGCGCGTGGCCTCGACCCGTTGAATGTGGAATGGGCCAGAATGGAAGCGTCGTTTTATGCTGACAACAGCTATTTTCTGGAAGATGGCGGGCTGGAAATGATCGAAACGGCAGTAACAGTTTCGCCGGATGACCCGCACCTACTGACGAGTCTCGGACGGGCCTATTTTCTGGTCAACCGCATCCCTGAAGCCCGTTTCCAACTGAATCGGGCCAAACGCAGTGCGCCGGATGACCCGCGCAATAATTTTTATCTGGGCGAAGTGCTGCGTGAGCAGGGCGATATTGACGGAGCACGCGCTGCCTATCGTGATGTAATTCGCGTACTGGGCAGTGATACCGGGTACGGTGTTTTTGCCGACCGGGCACTATCGACCCTGCAATGAGTTCATCATCGACCCCCTCTGTCGCTGGCGCGACATCTCCCCCAAACATGGGGGAGACGGTGCTGCATCCCTCTTTTACTATGGCTAATGGAGCCAGATGGTAATGTGTGAACGTTCCCTCCCCATGCATGGGGAGGGTTAGGGAGGGGTCAGAAAAGCTCAACTCCTGCGATACAATTCATATTTTGCGTAGAGTCTATTCCAGCGCTCAATTTGATGCGCAAGGGTAAATTGCTCAAGCACCCGGCGGTGACTTTCGCGGGATAATTGGTCGAGCAGAGTCGTATCTTCCCACAGTTGTAAGATAATCTCCGCCAGCGCATTCGCATCATCACTATCAACCAGATACTCATCCCCCACCAACTGCGGCAGAATCCCGACTCGTGTTCCGACCGTCACCTTTCCACAGGCGGCGGCTTCCAGCGCGACCATGCTCTGGCTCTCATAATATGATGTCAGGAGACACATATCAGCAGCACGATAGAAGGTGGGCAATTCATGGTGAGCCACATCGCCATGAAAAGTGATGTGCGCGGCAATTTCCAACTGGCGAGACAATGTTTGAAGGCACTCAAACTCAGAACCACTGCCGACGAAATGTAAATGTGCACCGGGTAATTTTTGAATCACGAGCGCCATCGTCTCCATGAGCATGGCTTGATTCTTCACCAGACTCAACGACGCGACATGCAGCAAAGCCGGTTCACCCTTGAGATGATGCGTCTCGCCATCTGGATTGAAAAGTGTAACATCGACGCCCAGCGGAATAACTTGCGTGGGGAATGGTGATTTAGCAGCCAGCCAGTCCGAGCCAGTCGTGACCACTGCTGCCCGGCTGGTAGAAAATGTAATCATCCGGCTCATTAATCCACTTAGTTGGCCGCCGTAATCAATCGCCGGGAGGTGAGCCATTTCCCCCCCCATTAAAGACACGATGACCGGGGTTCGGGTCAGGGTTCCCGCCAGCGTCGCCACCACACCCGGCTCATCGGCCCAGAACGCATGCAGTACGTCAAATTTGCCCTGCCTCAGAATCGATGCAACGCCGCGCATGATTGTCGTGAGGCGATGCCATCCAGCGCGGGCATGAGTCACGCCCAGCGGATGAACGGTCGCCCCGTAAACTCGATAGGGCCGCGTTCTGTGTGGATAGCGCAGGGTGAAAATGTGGACATCATGATCTTGAGCCAGCAGGCGCACACTGTTCAGCAGGGCGGGAATGCTCCAATCCCCTTCACTGGCACTGAAGCCGGGCGTCACAATACCAATTCGTGTCATTTTTACTCACAAATATTTTAGTCTACAATGGACTTAACGTTATCTTAGGAGGTGCAGATGAGCAATACAAGAGATCTGGGGCACGGCATGGTTGTTGAAGCATTAGACGGTGGTGCGATCACTGTGTTCCGGGGTCAAAAATATTCACGCGATGGCGTGGATGTGTGGGCACAGGCAGTCATTAACGACATTCAAGGTGATCACAAAAACATCGCCCATTTACACGACATGCGGAATGCGCCGGTGGTCATCACACCCTATGTGCGGAAAAAATTGCAGGATGTGGGGGAAAACCGCGACAATGAGGGTTACGTTGCTATTGTCATGACACCCAATCCCCTGACCAACATCGTCAGGTTTTTTGCCCAGCGCGATTTTAAGAAGGACCAGCCAAGAGTCGAGATACAGCTTTTCTTCGATTATGACGAGGCGCTGGTGTGGCTGCGCCAGATGGTTAACCAGCCGAAA
>JAKEEQ010000502.1 GCA_022616515.1 Chloroflexota bacterium
GGCAGGGAATTGTCCTTCAGGACACCATTACGATTGAGAACGGTGACCTTGAAGTAGTCATCCCGCCGAATACCACACTCAGCTTTAATGTTGGGGGCGAAAATCAACGGGTGGAGTACCAGCCCCCGTCAACCGAGGCCGACTATTTGTTTCTGGTCGGCGGTATACTGGAGACTCGTGTCGCAGAAGATCAAGAAGATCACCGGATACTTCTGAATTTAGATGTTCAAGGAACGATCACCCTCAATCACGCCGATACTTGCGGGAGTTAGGAAAGCGAGGGTTCCCCGGATCTCGCTTTTTTGATTCCAAATACCAACTTGTTTTTAATCTATTTCTGTTAAAACAGTCGGGCAATCGTACGCTGTCAATTGCAGTTTGATGTGGCATACTTGCCTTGTTTGGTAGCCGTAATGTGAAGGATGAGGGAATGCGGACAGGTTTATTGACCCTGCTGGCTGGTATATTGATTCTAATAATGGTTGCCGCTCCACTGGCACAGACCACGATTGCTCAGGAGCCGACAGCTACTATCGCACCAACCGTTACGCCGACCCTTGACCCTGATTTGCCAGCCAACTACCGGGTTGAGAAAGTGCTGGATGCAGCGTTTCCCATTGCGCTGGATTGGACACCCGACGGGCGGATGTTCTATACCGAGCGGTACAGCGGGCGTCTGCGTGTGGTGAATACGGATGGTACGCTGCAAGCCGACCCGGTCTGGACATTTCCGATTTCCACTGAAGGCGAACGCGGCCTGTTGGGACTGGCGGTTTCACCTGACTATGACGAGACAGGCTATATCTACGTGTACTATACCCGTGTTCCGGGCGGTGGTTATAATGTTCCGGTCAATCGTATCGTACGGATTACCGAAAGCGATGGTGCGGGAGCCGATCCAATTGTGATGCTTGATGTACCGTTAACCACTGATAATCTGTGGCATCAGGGCGGCAATATTCACTTCGGGCCGGATGGTATGTTGTATCTCGCCATCGGCGAGTATTATATCCCGGCAAATGCGCAAAACGTGGACACGATTCCGGGTGGGATTAACCGGTTTGAAGTTCAGGGCGATACGCTGGCCCCTGCGCCGGATAACCCATTCCCCAACAGCACCACATTTGCCTATGGACTGCGCAATCCGTTTGACTTTGATTTTGATACGTTTTCAAGTGAGCGCTTTCAACTGATTGGCACTGATAACGGACCGGATTGTGACGATGAGTTAAATATTATGGTTGTGGGGGGAAATTATGGATGGCGTCCCGGCTATCCGTGTGATGCTGCCAATCCACAGAATCCAAATGATTATCTGTATCCCGTGTGGTATACCAATCCCACCGAAGCACCAACGGGTGTTGCCGTTTACAAGGATGGCCAGATTCCGCAGTGGAACGGGCAAGTCTTTTTCTGCATGTGGCTCACCGGAAAAATGCGCCGCGCAATACTCGATGAAACAAGGACGCAGGTGACAGGTGTGCGCGAGGTTGACTTGCAGGGGAATGCGTGCCAGATCGAAGCAGAAATGGGGCCAAATGGCGCATTGTATTTTACCAATCAAACGGGTATCTATCGTATCGTAGGGCAGTAGTTGTGTGGAGGGGCCATGAGCGAATATCCCACCGGAAATTTCCAGCCACAATATCCGCTGCGTGAGGGCATGCGTTCTCGACGGCGGCGTGGGTGCTGGAATCTTCTGTTTGTCATCGGGGGTGCAGCTTTTGCATTCATGATTGTCGCGGTGGTAGTCGGTGCGATTATTGTTCCACCTATCTACCGGAATATGGAACCACTTCAACAGGAAATCTGGTGTAACCGTGCGGAAAATGTGGGCGCAGATTTTGTGTGTGACTGGAAGCCGACACCACCATTTCAGACCATTCCAACGTTGGAAGGTGGCGGAGACAGCGAGATTTCGCCGGAAGATCTGCTGCTAACGCCCTTTGATTTCGACAGCGGGACGAGCGAAACGACAGTCGAGCCGACCGACGTGTCCCTGAACGCAACCGTGCCAGCACCGCCCGGCATAGAGACCAATACGCCATCGCCTACCAATTTGCCAGTGGCACAACCGACGGCGATACAACTGCCGACGCCCACGACAGTTCCGGCTACACCAACCCTTGCACCACCGCCGCCATCGGCACAACTGCAATTGTCGAATCTAACACCCGAAGCACAACGCTGGAATAACTGTGGTCCGACAACGTTAACCATGGGTCTGACCTATTTCGGGTACGGGCACAACCAGACGATTGCGGCGGATTATTTGAAGCCCAACATCGAGGACAAGAATGTCAGCCCGTGGCAAATGATTAACTTCGTGAATCAGACGGCGGTCAATATGGTGAACACCAAAGCCGTTTTCCGGGTAGGCGGCAATCTGGAACTGCTGAAGCGACTGCTGGCGGCGGATTTCCCGGTCATCATCGAAAAAGGTTATGAGGTCGGTGATCTTGGCTGGATGGGCCACTATCTGCTCCTGGTCGGCTATGATGACAACCAGCAAACGTTCTACACGTTCGACAGCTATCTGGGCACAAATAGCGGGCGCGGACGTCAGGAGGGTTATGATTACGTAGACAACTACTGGCGGCAGTTTAACCGCACATATATTGTGCTGTATGAATCCGAGCGTGAGCAGGAACTGGCCGGGATTTTGGGGCCGTATGCTGACCCTGATACTGCTGCTCAAGAAGCGCTGGCCGTCGCACGGGCCGATGCAAGTGCCAATCCCAACGACAAGTGGGCGTGGGTGAACTTGACAGAAGCATTCGCCATGCTGGGGCAGTATGAGGAAGCGGCGGCGGCGTTCGATCAGGCCCTGAACCTCAACCTGCCTTTCCGCCTGACGTGGTATCGCTTTTCGGCATTTGAAGCCTATTACCAGATAGGTCGCTTTGAGGATGTTATTCGCCTGACCAATTCACTGGACCAGTCGTCGGGTTATTATGTTGAAGAAGCGTGGTATTATCGCGGTCTGGCGTATGCGGCACAGGGCGACAACCAGCAGGCGATTCGCGAATTCCAGAAAGTGCTGGCCTTTAACCGGAACTATGATCCGGCTACACAGGCCCTGACCGATGTCCAGAACGGGACGTTTACCGCGCCTGTCAATTTCAGTAGGTGAATTTATGACTGAGCACTCAACACGACTTGTCAATGCAGATGCGCTGACAACACAGGAAATGAAGATACTGAATATCAGCACCGAACCGACGGGTCAAATAACCGTACGGCAAAAAGCAGCACCACACCATCGTGAGACGCTGGGGAGTCTGATGGGTAAGGCTTTTGTGACGGTGTTCGCTTCGACAACTTTGTTCAGTTTGCTGGCAATTCTTGTGTTAATGACGATTGTCCCACCCTGGTATGAGGGACTTACACCAAGCCAGCAGGCCATCTGGTGCAACCGGGTACCGGCGCTATGTGATTTACAGAAAGATGTCGCGGAAAATGATGTTCTGGCAGTAGATAACAGCGAGATTGACAGTGATGCGGCCCTGTCGTTGCTAAATGAGGCCACCCCTCAACCAACAGTTGAGCCAACGGTGACGCCCATTACACCCAAAGGCAGCAACAATATTTCAGCCAATTCGCCAACGCAAGCTGCTACTACAGCGACAGGTGACCCGCTGCCAACCGAAACACCTGTGCCAACGGCAGTGAACCTGCCAGCCGCTGCAAATTTGAACTTAAGCCGCTTGAAGTGGGAGGAACAGGGATGGAACAATTGTGGCCCGACCACGATTACGATTGGCCTCACGTTTTATGGGTACGGTCACGATCAGGACAAGGCCGTCGCGTTCCTGAAACCTAATCTTGAGGACAAAAATGTCTCGCCGTCGGAGATGGTGGCCTTTGTGAATACTGACGCCAACGGTTCCGTCAACGCTCGTGCACTATACCGAATTGGCGGTACGCCAGAACTGCTTAAAGCGCTGGTGGAGGCGGAATTCCCGGTCGTTATTGAACGCGGTATTGATGTTGTCGGCTCAGGTTGGATGGGGCATTATTCGCTGGTGGTGGGTTACGATGATACGACGGGCGACTATCTGCTGTTTGACAGCTATTTTGGTGATGGGGACGGGCGCGGCCATCGCGAACCGCAGGATGCGATTAACGCAGGGTGGCATCAATTTAATAACGCATTTGTTGTGTTATACGATCCGGCCCGCGAGAGCCAGTTGAATACCCTTCTCGGCGAATATGTCAGCCCTGACCGTGCCGCCGAAATTGCACTGGACGAGAACAAAACCGAAGCCTCAGTCAATCCAGATAACAAGTGGGCGTGGTTCAATATGGGCACGGCACTTGTCCAGTTAGGGCGCTATGACGAGGCAGTGTTGGCCTTTGACCGGGCGCGTACGCTGGAATTACCGTTCCGTATGCTGTGGTATCAATTTGGCCCCTACGAAGCCTATTACAACACCGGGCGCTATGATGATGTGCTGGCGCTGGCCCTCGCCAATGAACGCCAGACGCCCTATGTGGAAGAGACTTATTATTATCGCGGGCTGGTTAATGCGGCGCGGGGCAATGTTGAAGAGGCGATCAAGCAGTTTGACCGGGCACTGGCGTATAACCGGCATTTCAATGAGGCTGAGAACGCTAAACAGGCTGTGCTTGAGGGGCGTTTTACTCCCCCCAGTTAATCCGCCAGCAGCGTGATTAGCAGGTCAATCAATTCACGCGCTTCCCGAACCCGTGTCGTTTGGGTAACGTCCATTGCCTTGCCCAATGCGATGTCTGAAACTTTTCTGCTCTCTTCGTAACTGCCCGGATGCCGCATGACTACATGATACAGTTCGAGTGCGAGACTGTTGCCAATGCCGCGCCGCAGTTTGACTTCCGTATCCATCTGGAGGATTAAGTCGGCAATACCGGGAAAAGCATAGAGCGCCAGTGGAACCACATCAATTTCACGGGCAACAAGCAGCGATTGGCGAAAGGCCGTCCGCGCTGCCTCGTGATTATCCAGCCTAAGATGAACATCACCGAGATTCTTCAGGGCAAATCCCAGGCCCCAGCGATGACCTATCGAATGACAGAGCTGGATGGCCTCTTCAAGCGGTAGGAGGGCATCAGCAAATTGCCCCTGCTGAATCATCGCTTGTGCCAGACAAACACTAGAGTAGGCAATTCCCCAGCGGTAGTTTATCTCTCGAAACAGTGCGATGCTTTCCTCATAGCGCTGTTGGGCCAGTGCAAAATCGCCCAGATCGGCGTCAATGTTGCCGAGATTTGTCAATGAACCGGCGGCTCCCATTTTGTCGCCAATATCGCGAAAGGTCCGGAGACTTTCCTGAAAGAGCGGTTTTGATTCGGCAGTGCGACCACGCGAATTCAACAGAACGCCGAGTTCGCGGGTGGCGCGAGCGATGCCGAGCGGAATACCAAGTGCCATGAATTTTTCGCGGCTTTCCCGGTAGTACGTCTCTGCCAGTTCATAGTTCCCGGTCACCTGCGTGATGTTGCCGAGCGTCCGTAAAGTGCTGGCTTCCATTGCTTCATCGCCCAATTTTCGGGTAAAGTTCAAACTTGTTTCGGAATGGGTAGCAGCCGCCTCGTAATTGCCCGTCACGTAATGTGTTTCACCCAGTTTTTGATGAATGAATGCTTGCTGCTTTTCGGTAAGTTGTTCATTCTCAAGGGCACGTTCAAGGAAACTGGTGGCCTGCTGGTATGCGCCTGCTTGCAGGGCATAATCGCCTGCTTTGATGAGATATTCGAGTTCTCTGGCTGAATTCCCCGCTTCTCCCCAATGGAAAACGAGTTTTGCATAATACTGCTGGGCGACATTCGGATAAAGTGTTTCGATGGCGGATGCTATTTGTCCATGAATCTGTTTGCGATCCAGTTCAGTAATTTGTTCAAGAACCGCCTCGCGCAGCTTGTCGTGGGTAAACTGCCAGACGTTATCGCGCAGGTTAATCACCGCCGCATTCACTGCTATATCCAGCCAGCGCTCAACATCTTCACCGGATAAGTAGCCTAACAACTTAAGGTCCAGTTCGCGCCCTGCGACGGCGCTCAGTTGCAGCAGCATCCGGGCATCACCAGCAAGCCGCTGTAAACGTCGGGCGAGTACATCTTTAACGGATTGGGCATCGAAGCGTTCAGGCAGGGTCCCATCACTGAATTGCAGTGGCTGGCCTCTGAACTCCATCAGTTCGCGGAGTATTTCGACGACAAAAAGAGCATTGCCTTCAGTTTCTTTGTTCAGCAAGCGGATCAGACTGGCATCATCGCTGCCGACGATGGCGCGAGATAACTCAGCCACGTCATCAGGAGTAAGCCGTGCCAGTTCCATGAGGCTGGCGTTGTCGATGGCTTTAGAAAGGTCTGGTCGTTCATCGCTACGGAATGTTCCTAAAATGAGCAGGGGCAGATCTCGGGTAAGACCAGACAGCCGGTTAATCAACGACAACTCTTCGTCCGAAAGCCAGTGCAGGTCCTCAAGCATGAGAAGGGTTGGCTGCGGTTGAGCACGAAACACCTCTTCGATAGCTGCAAAAAGACCCTCCTGACTCGCCTGAACATCGCCATTCACCGGGGTTAAGTCGTCAAATTGTAGGATGTGCCCGATCTCAGGCACTATCGTCTGCAATAACCGGGCTTCATGCCGGGTTAACTCAATTTCAAGGACCAAATGACGCAGGGGTTCGTGAAGAATCTGGTAGGGGCTGGCGGTCTGCTGCACCGCCACTCCAGTGGTAATCGTCATGCGCTCTGGCAAGGCTCGAATGCGTAACTCGTCCAGCAAACGGGATTTACCGACGCCGCTTTCACCCCCAATCAACCACACGCTCCCCACTCCGTTGATGGTTTTTGAGAGCAGGTCTTCGAGACGAGACAGTTCCTCGGAACGACCAACCAGCCGGGCTGACCGCAGATAGCTTTCCTGCGAAATCTGCCGCTCTGCTCCCACTATCGCCAGTAGGGCCTCAATGGCTTTAGCAGCGCTCGGATAACGGTCGTCAGGTTCCAGTGCAATTAAGCGTCGAATGACCGCATCAATCATGGTGTCACTGGTTTGAACAGACTCCTGAATGACACGATGGGACAGTTCACGAATGGCGTCAGAATCTTCAATCGACTGGTCACCAATGACGGTGGGAAGATCATCTGAAATGGGATGGATATTAATTGGATCACGAGTAGTTGCAGTTTTGCCCGCTTCACGGCTGGCACGGTTGACCGCCGGACGGATGTCATAGGGGTGGATACCGCTGAAAAGTTCATAGGCGATGATGCCGACACTGAAGAGGTCGGACCTTATGGAAGCCACCTGACCTTTGATAATTTCGGGTGCCATGTAGGCGATAGTACCGACCAGATTTTTTGCGCGTTGTTCTTCTTTAACCGCCAGCCCGAAGTCCAGCAATTTCACCTGCCTATCCACTACGAGTACATTGGCGGGCTTGAGGTCACGATGCAACAGTCCATGCCGGTGCAGATAGGCCAGTGCCTCCAGAATCTGGACAATAAGGGCCACTTTACCCTTTGTGTCCAGATACCGCCCCCCATCAATAATATTTTGTGCCCCTTCCAGCAACTCCATTGTAAAATAGGGTTGCTGAGAAGCATCAAACCCAAAATCCAGCACACGGATAATGTTCGGATGTCGTAAACGTGCCAGAGTCTGAAATTCCTGAGTAAGGGCCAGACGGTGGCGACTTGTTGAAACACCCTGTGTGGCAAGCACTAGATTGGAGAGATGGGTGGTAACACGCTTAACGGCTACCGTTTTTCCGGTGAGGCGGTCCGTTGCCCGGTGAATAACACCCATACCGCCCTTACCAAGTTGCTGCGCCAACACGTAGCGCCGCTCAAATGACATTAAATTCCTCTGCGCTTAGAGCCGATAACGTGTCTTATTATAACGTTTTCGCCAAAGGAATTCGTTAGAAATCGAAAACACGTCAGCTTATCGAGGTGAAAACAGCGACTAGAACAGACTACCAGACCGCTGCTCGATACAAGTTCCGTGTGGAGGTGAAGGGCAATATTACTCTGCTGCGGGGTCAATAAACCAACCGGATGATCCTTCGGTCGCCAGAAAAATAATCCCCAGAAATTCACGGCGTTCTTCTGAAGTCATCGGGCGTGGACAGCAGAAATCTTCCAGCAAGCCCGTATACAAAACAACATTGATGAGTTCGCCATCGTAAATAATTAACTTGTCCAGAAACATCTGGCGTGTCTGGATGTCATTCATCTGGTCAAAAAATAGATTACCCATACCGTGATGTAGATATGACGGTCGCTGCCCGTCGCGATTGACGAAGGTAAAGCCCTGTGGCTGGTGGGCCTGACTGCCAATCACGATGTCTGCACCAAGATTGACGAAGTTGGAGAATTGGGTCACCTGTTCACGACCCACCGAATAACGATAGAATTCCCATTGTTGAACCGTCATAATGAGAATATCAACTTCTTGAGCCAATCTTGGAAGTTCTTCGCTCAAAAATTCTTCATCACAGGGAGCAGCCCCGGCGCGTTCCGCCGATACCCATGCCTTGAATGGACCGGGCACGTTGCAGCCGATGAACGCAATCGTGTTACCGTTATGTTCGGTTAAATACGCGGCACGGGCATCCTCCGGGGCATAGCCGCCGCCGTAAGTGGCAATCCCGGCTTCTTCATAAAGTTCAAGGCTGTGGCGAAATGCGCCCGGACCATAATCGTTGATGTGATTCCCGGTCAGTTCCACTACATCCAGACCGATGTGAGTTAGCAGCGCCATGTAGCGATCATCCGAACAGAAGATGGTGGTGCTTAAAAATGGGTCTGCTTCAGGACAATTTTCAGAAAATGGGACTTCGTTACTGGTATGCATAAGGTCGGCATCGCTTATGAAGTCCATCACACCTTCTGCCGGATGAGTCAGGCCAAGTGTCTCCATTTTATAGGCTGTCGCCCGTGCCATCGCTGTTACGCCGCTCATCACAATGCGAGTCAGTTTGTTCTCGTCACGATTGGTGGCCCGCCATAGTTTCGTTTCCAGCAAATCTTCCGCGAGCCGCCCCACCGCTTCATCATCGCCGTTAATGCCCACCTGCATCCGCAAAGGATAGGCACTGACATCAAATTCGGGGGAGAAAATATCTATCTGATCGGGAGGGAGGACTTTGACCTGTGGCACTAATTCATCGAACGGCATAATGGACCAGGCATTGGGACGTTGTTCCCACAGCAGGCTGACCAGCGCATCGGCGGGCACAACTTCAACCGGCGTGGCATCTGAGGGTGGTCCGAGAATGACCGTCAAGGCATCGTAAACCTCGGCGGTCAACAACAAGGTGGGGGCCACGTCGCCAGTCAGGTAAATCAGAATATCCGGATTGTCAGTCCAGTAGGTTTGCAGGTGTCCAAATGGCAGGGTTTCTGTCAGGTTATCAAACGCCAGCACCGGCACATATATCCAGGTGCTGTTGATGGCGGCTGGTTCATTGCTGATGGAGACCACAATTTGCGCATCGTCTTGTTGATTGACCCACTGATATTCGTCGGTTTGCAGCAGCGGCGTCAGCATGTCAGCAAAGGTAGATGGAACGTTGGGGTCAATCCACAGCGTCAGGGCATCCTCATCCTGCGCCTCGGCGGATTGGCTTAATAGAGGGACTGCAACCAGAATTACAGTGAAGCAGACGATGAGCAAGCGGCGCATAAATCCTCCTACACGGAAATAATCTGCTGGTCAAAAGCGAAGGTCATATTACCAGCATTCAGTTGTTTTTCGAGGGTGAGACAATCGTCGTAGGACAATTGCTTAGTTTGAGGTTCGCCGGGACGTAAATTTAACGAATTGTAAGTGAGAAGAATGGTCAAGGTGCGAAACGGAACCGATAATCGCGATTTACTTCAGCGAATAATGGATTACCGCTATAATAGTAGCCGTTCGTGATGATTTAACGTTAGCGGGGAAAGCATGTCTATTGATTTGGCGGATCCATCACTCTATTTTAACCGCGAATTGAGCTGGGTCGATTTTAACGAGCGTGTACTGGAAGAGGCGCTTGACGAAAGCTTGCCACTGCTGGAGAGGGTCAACTTTCTGGGGATTTTTTCGACCAACCTCGATGAATTTTACATGATTCGTGTGGCAGGTTTGTTGAAACAGATAGAGGCGGGGGTGTTTAATGCCAGTGTTGATGGCCTTACGCCGCTTGAGCAGGTAGTGGCAATTCGTGAGGCAGTGCTGCCGCTGAAAGATCGCCAGATTGATTGTTGGGTTAATGATTTACTACCCAAACTCGGTGAATATGGTATCCGTGTGCTGGCTTATAAGGACCTGTTGGATGAACAGCAAGCGGCCCTGCGTATGCATTTTCGTCAGGAGATTTTGCCGGTATTGACTCCGTTGGCAGTAGACCCCGGACGTCCTTTTCCTCATATATCAAACTTAAGCCTGAATCTGGCAATTACGCTTGAGGATAGCAAAGGAAATGCACGTTTTGCCCGTCTTAAAGTGCCCACCACCGACAAAATACCACGTTTCGTTTCTTTGAACGAGGTAGTGGCCCACTATGGCGGATCGTCCGCTGACTCACCATACACCTTCCTATATCTGGAAGATGCTATCATCGCCAACCTAGACCTGCTGTTTCCGGGCATGATTATTCATCATGCGTATCCGTTCCGGGTTACGCGCGATGCAGATGTTGAAATCGCCGAGGACGAAGCGTCGGATTTGCTCGCCACGATTGAACAGGGGGTACATCAGCGGCAATTCGGTGATGTCGTCCAACTCATCATTACCCGCGAAATGCCTGAGCATATTCGTTCCATGTTGATGGAACATCTGCGCGTTACCGAACGCGATGTCTATGAACTTGATCCACCATTGGGATTAGATGCATTGTTTGAAATCGCCGCATTGGAATTGCCCAACCTGAAATATCCCAAATTTGTGCCGGGTGTTCCGGTTGAATTCACCAGTGACAGCAACATCTTTGATACGATCCGATACAAGGATATTCTCATCTGCCACCCATATGAGTCGTTCGATCCTACCGTAGATTTCATCCACAGTGCGGCCTACGATCCAAATGTCCTCGCCATCAAGATAAGCCTCTACCGTGTCGGGCGAAACTCGCCTATCGTGAAAGCCCTTCTTGAGGCGCGTGACGAGGGAAAACAGGTTGCGGTGCTGGTGGAATTGAAAGCCCGCTTTGACGAGGAGAACAATATTGTGTGGGCCAAAGCATTGGAAGCACAGGGAGTGCATGTTGTATATGGACTGGTCGGATTAAAGACTCACGCCAAAATCGCGCTGGTCGTGCGGCGTGAAGGGGATGTGTTGCGCCGATATGTTCATTTGAGCACGGGCAACTACAATGACCTCACCGCCCGTGTGTATAGCGACATTGGCCTGTATTCATGCCAGCCAGAACTCGCCGATGATGTTACCCAGTTGTTTAATCGCATCACCGGGTATGCCCCTCATGCCGAATATCAAAAACTACTGGTAGCGCCGGAGCAGTTGCGCCACCGCTTTTTTGATCTCGTTGATCGTGAACTCAAACATGCTCAGGCCGGGCATAGTGCCAGAATAATCTTCAAGGCCAACAGCATCACTGATCCGCCAATGATTCAGAAGTTGTATCAGGCATCGCAGGCAGGACTCAGCATTGATATGATTATTCGGGGGATTTCGCGGCTGCGACCGGGAGTGCCCGGTGTGAGTGAGAATATCCAGATTCGCAGCATTGTTGGTCGTTTTCTGGAACATGCCCGCATCTATTATTTTGAAAACAACGGTGATCCTGTGGTTTATCTAGGAAGCGCAGACCTGATGGAACGTAATCTGGACAGGCGTGTTGAACAACTTTTCCCCGTAGAGGCTCCCGAACTGAAACGCTTTCTGTATCACGTCCTCCAACTGCAACTAGCGGATAATATGAAAGCCAGAGAATTGCAGGCAGATGGTAGCTGGATACGGGTGCGGCCCGGCGAAAATGACGTTGAAATTGATAGCCAGCAAGTGATGATAACGTACCGCGAAAATTTAAGGGACCTTCCGCTGTTTATATAGAGTTGCA
This sequence comes from Chloroflexota bacterium, assembly GCA_022616515.1. Taxonomy (GTDB): domain Bacteria; phylum Chloroflexota; class Anaerolineae; order Aggregatilineales; family J027; genus JAKEEQ01. The sequence goes on from JAKEEQ010000502.1 coordinate 12,051, forward strand.
TTCGGAAATTTATCGTGCTACGATGGTGGCGTATTGCCTCCTTAGCTCAGTGGATAGAGCAGTGGTCTTCGGAACCAAAGGTCGGGGGTTCGAATCCCTCAGGGGGCACAGCAGACAGTTTTGGCTCCAGCAAAGGTCTACACCTCCTCGAATGTCATTGGGTGTACACAGCGTCAATATGCCCGCGCCAATCGGACAGATGATGCCACACCACGATAAACCACAGCGCAGTGGGCTCTCAAGTACAGCTACGGTCTGCGCGGCGGCGATTACGCCAAGCCAGTCCATACCACGTAAAAATCAAGTGAGAGATAGTCACCCTCAAAGAAGAAAAGTTTCATGATTATGCGCACGCAGCGCCAAGCATAAGCCAGCACCGATGATCTGCTATTGGATGGTAGACAAATGGTGTATAACCGCCCACAATCATGATAAACATAGCTGAGGATGGACCGGATATAACACGCATGAACGGCAACCAGGGTTTCTATGTGCAGGATGGTTACTTATATTGCGCCGGACTCAGCGTCAAGGAAATTCAGCGCCAGGTTGAACATAGTCCCTTTTATCTATACAGCGCCTCGCAAATGAGACAAAACTACCGGTCATATGAGAACGCCCTGGACCAGATACCTGCTGTGATTTCGTATGCTGTCAAAGCCAATAGCAATTTGACCATTCTAAAAATCCTGCGTGACCTCGGCAGTTGGGTGACAGTAGTCAGCGGGAATGAACTGCGCTTAGCCTTAGCCGCTGGTTTCGAGTCAAAACAAATGATCCTCAATGGCAACGGCAAAACCCTGCACGAGTTGGAATATGCCATCGATGTGGGTGTCATGATCAATATCGACAGCGAATTTGATGTCAAACATCTCCATCAAATTAGCCAATCCATTAGAAAATCAGTGAATGTGCTCTTGCGTCTTAATCCAGATATTGACCCTGCCGTTCATCCCTACATCTCAACAGGCTTGCAGGGTTCCAAATTTGGGATTCAACCTCAGCAAGTTGAGCCGTTTTTACAAAACCTTGACGCGGCTCCGTTACTCAATTTGGTTGGCATCCATTCTCATCTGGGTTCAACGATTGAAAACGTGGATGTTTTTTGCCAGGTGAGCGCGGTCATGGCTGAGTATTTTGTGATGATGCGTGAGCGCGGGTTTCCGGTCAAATACATTAATATCGGTGGTGGGCTTGGTATTGACTATCAACGCACCCGCCCCGGTTTCGCTCAGCCTGAGGACGTGGTGAAGGCTATACAAAGGGAACTATTAGACGATGCCATTCTAATTCTTGAACCGGGACGCAGTTTGGTCGGCAATGCGGGCGTCCTGGTGTGCAATGTGATTGGCGTAAAATTGGGCGAGACGAAAAATTTCATTGTCGTCGATGGCAGTATGACCGAGTTGATCAGGCCAAGCCTGTATCAAGCCGAGCATCAGATCGCTTTTATTGAACCCGTCGTTGGGCCGGTGTGCGAGTCGGCTGATTTTCTCGGAAAAAATCGACTGCTGGCTACCCCGGATGAGCGCATAGGACTAGTGGTTTACGATACAGGCGCCTATGGGTATGTGATGAGTTCAAATTATAACGGACGGATGCGACCTCCTGAATATCTCGTCGATGATGGACAACTCATCCAAATTCGGCGTGCCGAACGTTTTGAGGATTATCTGAGTTTATTCGACATGTAGCTGGTACCACTGTCGATCAAGATTCATTCACATCCAACATACTCCTTGCTCACTTAGTGACTAATGCATGGGAACGTCCGCTAGAGCCACCTACCGGATGTTTGTCGTTTCTCACCCAATAAATCGACTGCGCGTTCGATGTGCGGGTCTTGAATGCCCGATGGGAGGACAACCGGCAGTTTTGGCTCCACTAAAAGCCTACACCTCCTCGAATGTCATTGGGCCTACACTTTTTCCCTTCTTATCTTCTCAACGTTAAAGATCATAAACTTGCCTGCAGGACCGCATAGCGAAGCCGTGCATTGTCCAAGTAAGGAAAATGTCGCTCAGTAAAATAACCTCATGCGACTCTGTTGACAATGTTTATATCAGTGGCTTATAGACGAAAAAGATTACCCTAACAAAACGCTAAAGTAGGTGCTCCCAGTAGCGTTACCCGCACATAATAAACGGAATTCAAACCTACGATTAACCTCCGTTTAGGTTAAATGTCGTTGATGTTTTACATTTTTTGTCGACAGATCGAAAAAAGTAAATATAATCTGTCGCGGAATAGAAGATGCGGTTGTACTTATAGCACAACTAGCAATTGATATTATTTTGCTATCAGGGGTTTTGACAAATGAATATGCCTCTTTTCAACCTCCTTATCAGGTGCAGGTATTCCTGCGCGTCTTTTGAGACTGATCACGGCTTATACCATCAAGGCAAACCGGGATTAGCCTATCAGCGCTTCGTTTGTCGATCTTACTAACACAGGTAGTTTAGTGGTATCTCTCAAGTGAGTGGCACATGCTTCATTGAGAGATTATTAATTTTCGTGGGAGCAGGGCAAAAACCTTCACACAAGGCATATTTGACCTTGCGCATCCCGACAGATTTTTACGCTGTTTTCAGCTACATTTTCAAAAACCTTAAGCTGTGCATACATCGCTACTAGCACATGGGAGCCATCACCAGCTTTATTGAATTAAGAGGGAATTCAATGAATACACATAGTCCACTTTACAGACTTTTTGCCAAGCTGACGACGGTCGGTATCGTGATCATCATGATCTGGCTTACCGTGCAACGGGTGCCATACGTTCACAGTCAGGGGGATGGTCAGCCCGTCACACCTGAGTCGACGCTTGCCGCCCCGCCCAATGAACGTGACGAGACGGACGGTCTCCAGCCGACCTCACCACCGCCATCACCACCGGCGGCCCCAATGACGATTCAAACGGCCACGGAATTATTCTTTGAGAATGCCGAACAATTTCTTGCCGAGCGCTGGACGATTGACCAGCACTGGCGACAGCGCACGACCGGGCAGGCGCACAGCGGGTCCGGTATTTTCGCGTTAACCGGAGGCGACCAGCAGGTCTATAGTGCTGGTTCGACCGCGACATTGACCCTGAATGAACCGCTGAACTTGCCGGTCAATGCCCGTACCACGCTGTCCTACTGGCAGCGGGCCCACATTGCGGCGGGCGACCATGCCGCCGTCCAGGTGTCGCTGGACCAGCAAACATGGATGCCGGTCCGGCAGCACCATACCCAGACCAATCGCGGCTGGACCTTCCAAGTAGCAGATTTATCAGCTTATGCCGGACACCCGGTCTTTTTGCGGTTTGTCTTTAATGCCGATGCCGACACAGCCAGTGTAGGACAGGGCTGGCATCTGGATGATATTCGGGTCTTCGCTGAACCCACGCCCATTGCCGCGCTGTCTGAGCTAACCGGACTTGCCAGCGATGCGGCGCAACTGTGGATTGCGGAAGGAAGCTGGCTATCGGTGGCGCAGCCGGTACACAGCGGCGCGAGCGCCTGGCAAACTGTCGCCCAGCCGGAAACCACGACGGCCTTGACCCTCAACATTGACGTGGACTTGTCCGTCCAGCAAGCACCTCATCTTTCGTTCGTACAGCGGCTAGCCTTGCAAGGAACGGACACGGCTGACATCCAACTGTCACTGGACAGCGGCCTGAACTGGAACACCCTGGCAACTTTCACGACTGCTCAGAATTCAACAGAGTGGACAGTACAGCAGTTTGACCTGAGTGTGTATCAGGGACGGCGGGTGCGAGTGCGTTTCCTGGTGACCGCCACCAGTGTCAACCCGATCAGTGTCTGGGCACTGGACAACATCGCTATTCAATCCGCTGCACTATTGCCAACCCCCTCCCCTGAGGACGATACATCAGGTTGCCAGAAGCACAACCCGGAGCGACTGGACTGCTCCAGTCTGGACGTATCCGGCGTCTGTGATGCGTTGGGTATCGCGGTGTTCACCATCACCAATACCGGTGAGCCGGGTGAGGGCGATATGGTCGCCCCGACCCAGTACCGTCTGTTGAAAGACGGGCAGATCATCCAGACAGGCGACATCCTGCTGCCCGGTGGACAGAGCATGCAGGTTACCTACGCCGCTGGTGGTGAAATCACGTTAGAAGCGGATCAGCAGGTCGGTCATCCCGGCAACAGCCACCCGCGCGCGACGTTGACCTGTCAGGGCAGTGCGGTGACGCTGACCCCGCCCACCCCTGCCTATGTCAATTTGCAGTTGACCTCGGTGTGTTCGGATAATCCCAACGTCACCCGGCGCTGGCAGGTGCACAACAGTAATCCTTATGATGTCGAATTTTTGTGGCAGGTGACGGGTGGTGGCAGCGGTAGTGAGATCGCGCCCGCCAGCAGTGACTACGTCTTTGAGACAGCCGCCGTCCCCGGCAGTAACACCATGATGATCTTCGTGGCTGGCGTCCAGAATGATGTCAAGGCCAGCAGCGGCGACGCCTGTACACCCCCAACTGATCCACCGCCGACAGCAACAGATACGCCAACATCGGCACCGCCTACCGCGACTGAGACTGAAGTCCCGCCAACGGATACCGACACCGCGACGACTGTCCCACCGACGGAAACTCAAACAGATATTCCACCGACAGCCACCGACACAGACGTTCCACCAACGGTGACGAACACTGCTAGCCCGATGCCCTCTACAGCGACCGATACGGATGTGCCGCCAACCGCGACGGCGACTGAAGTGGTGCCCACCGACACAGATGTTCCTCAAGCGACGGACACATCGGTGCCACCGACTGCTATATTGACCGCCACCTTAGTACCGTCGTCAACGAGTACACCTACACCGATACCGACGATTAAATCCGAGACACAACCTACGGATGCGCCGCCATCTAACCAATCCATTCCGCCTCCCGGACCAGATTCACCGGAGGACCCGGATGTGCTGTTGGTTCATACGGTGCTGCCCCGCCATGAATCCTGCTCACCAGACCCCAACCCAACCCTAACATGGGAACTAGAATGGCTCATTGATGACCCGGAGACCCAGGACATCCTGCGCTACAAGATTCTTATTCAAGATGAACTGGGTAATCCAGCCTATATCGCACCATATCCAGATGACCCCGAGCAGACAGGTGTATCTATTTGGGATGAGGAGACACTTTCATTTACATTACCTGTAGACCTGCTGCCCGGCACCTACCGCTGGAATATCATGGCGCATACGCAGTATCCCAATCACTGGAACCCGCGCAGCCCGTGGTCCTACTTCTGTGTGCTGGGACCAACGTTGCGGTTATCACCTGAAACCGACGGTCCAAATCCAGTCAATGCAACACAGGAATTGACAGCGATATTGCTGGATGCCTATGGACAGCCCATGGATGGAGAAAACATTACATTATCCGTCACTGGAGACAACTCTGCTAGCGACCTACAGCAGACCGATCTTTCGGGAATGGCTATCCTTTCCTATATCGGTACCGCCCCTGGTAAGGACACAGCGGTTGCCACTGCCATCATCAATGGACAGACCATTACCTCCAATGAGGCCGAGATCTACTGGTTCAATCCCAGTGCTGACGTCTCTATGGTTACAACGTGGGGACGATTCTATCAATTTCAGGGGGATGATTTCTGGAATACACTTCCCAATCGAACGCCTCTCTTTGAGCAGGAATTCCCATCAATCACGTTCAACCCTGACGAAAGTTTAATATCAGGTATGCCTTCCAATAACTACTGGAGTAAAAATACACTGATTAATGTGGTGTTTGATGAGACTGGCACATATATCGGTGAGATCCCTGCGCAGGGTAATGGTTATGTCGCAGGGTCAAACTTCCCTGGCTCCGGTGTTAGTCCGGTACTATTTGATGCTGTATTCACAGGTGAGTTAGTGATTGAGACAGCCGGAGAAAAGACATTGTTCTTATGGTTTGATGATCAAGTACAAGTAGGAATTGGAGGTAATGCTGTCCGAGTTCCAGGAAGCCCAAATAGTCCCGACGACTGTTCGGTTGAAAATACCAACACAGTTTTTATGGGATTTCCTATTATGTGTAGACATGACGCAGGAGGAGCTAATTATGCGATTAAGACGTTTACAGTGGACTTTCCTGCCCCCGGTAGATACCCATTTGAAATAGAACATACCAAAAGCGGTGCTTTTGGAACCGTCTCGCTTGTATTTGGTGTAAACGGTCAAACACTGGCTGAAATTCCAACCAGTACTGTGGGTATCTTACACATCAACCCGAGTGACGAACAAGAACCGTATACTGACACAACACAATCATTTACCGTCTCAGCCGAAGATACAACTGGTGCACCAAGAGGTGGGCTAACTTATGAACTCACCATTGAAGGTGCTAATGGTCAGACACTGTATGCAACAGATGATGATGAAGATGGACAGGTAACATTTGAGTATACTGGTTACAATGCTGGAGGAGATCTCGTCCAGGCATCGGTCTGGGAAGATTTTGGTCTAACGACCTATTCGCCTCAGGTCGCCGTCAACTGGCAGCAGGACCCCAATGCAGAACCACCATCACTCGGATCAACCTACGGCCTAGCAGTACCAGGCTGTCTTGAACTACCCAATCGCCATCCTGAACTGGATGAGGCAGTAGATGTCACGCAACAGATTGTCACCGGGCAATTCAATCTTCAACTCAAGCCAGACTATTTTATTGAGTCTCAAACTCAATCCGGTCTGTTTTACTACCCAGTGGACGATCCGACTGCCATAGTAGACATAGACCCCTCAACAATGCTAGTTGACACAACATTAATGGCAAATGGATCATATATTATTGAGGCACACTGTATCTACGATCCATTGAATTTAGGACCGCAAGTGCTGGGTACCGATCAAGAACGCCTCTACAGTGCCATCATGGTTACGGTCGTGGGCGAAAACAAGCCGGGACGGGTGCGCTTCAGCGTGACGGACTTCACAGTGCCCATTGCGGGGCTGCCAATTGCGGTTGGCCGGACTTACGACAGCCTTGAGCGGAACGTAGAAGGTGACTTCGGGCATGGCTGGTCGCTGGCAATTGGCGACCCGGATCTTGAGGTAGATTACCTCGGTAATGTCACCATGACCTTGCCCACCGGTCAGCGTAAGACGTTCTACTTCACGCCATATCCCCCCGCGCCCATCTTCGGCTTTCTGCTCACACCCAAGTACACCTCACCACCCGGTGAATACGGTACACTCGAATCTGATGGCTGCAAGGCACTGGTCATGTCAGGCGGACGGCCA
>JAKEEQ010000503.1 GCA_022616515.1 Chloroflexota bacterium
CCATTCGGGCGCACATGCTGGGTGTGCTCATCCGTGATGCTCGCTTAGCATCCGGTTTCAGCGTTGATGAACTGGCCGGGGTGATTGGTGTCCACCCACAAAGTGTCGAAAGCTGGGAATATGGCAGCAGTGTGCCCAGCCTGCCGCAGATTGAACTGCTGGCCTATACGCTGCAAGTGCCCATCAGCCACTTCTGGGGCACGGAGACGTATGCCAAGCGCCGTGCCGAACGCACCGTTGATAATCAAGAATATACCATTGTCCGCGACCGGATGATCGGGTTGATGATTCGCAGTGCTCGCGAAAAAGCCGGGAAAGATGTTTCTACATTGGCCGATGACGTCGGTATTCATCCCGATGATGTTGAGGCTTATGAATCGGGGCAGTTGTCTGTTCCCATGACGGTGCTGGTGTCGTTATCGTCGGCAGTCGGCGTGAATATGAACCATTTTCTCGACGATCATGGCCGCGTCGGTGAGTTTCTGGAAATTTTACAGGTTAGCGAATTATTCTCGGAAATGCCAGAAGACATCCGCGCATTTTTATCCATACCCGCCAATCAAGCCTATATCCGCGTGGCGATGGCACTGGCCGAAACCCCAACCAAAAACCTGCGGGCACTGGCCGAAGGTCTCATCGACATCACGCTGTAGCATACTCACTTCGAGTTGAACTGTGACATACTCCCCGCCGCAAGCAGCGGGGTATTAGCCGCGTGAAGAATAAAAGACGGCCTTCTTGGTCGTCTTCGTTTTTTAGTGTCCAATGTGGGACAATCGTCGCCCTCGGAGGTCCTGTGCCAATTATTCAGATTCTTATATTTCGAGGGACTGGCGGTGTTCTGAACAAAGCTCATCCACACTATAGTGAGGCAGTGCTGGTCCGTGCTGGACATGTGGGTATGCTTGGTGTGATTGAGGACAAGATTATCGGCTTTCATCCCACACCAGAAGCCACTGAAAACTGGGAGGAGAGGAGGCTTTAATTCAAGCCCTTGCCAATCTGGAGCCAGTGGCTGGTCGGCTACAAGATGATGATGACTACTTTAATCGCGCTTATGAACTTATTGAGGAAACCAACGGGCGTACCGCCGTCTATATCTATGATGTAGAGGTATCTGAAGAGATACTTGAGGGTATTCAATCATGGTATAATGACAAACATGAGGCGTTGTATAATTTCCCAGATCAAAGTGGTCAACTTGCAGATAAAGAATATAACTGTGCCATGTTTCTCAAGGTGTTTGATATTCCACTTCCTGCCAGAACTGGAAGTCTAAAAGCACTTACAGACAAAATGAAAACGGAGAATTACGACCGATGGCACCCCAAAGACGTATCCTGAAACCTGAAGAGGAAATTTCACATGCAGAACTCATGGAGGAACGCCGCCGTTATACAGACCAACAGGCCCGGCAATTAGGCTACCCAAGCGCTGAGGTGTTACACCTATCTGATCGCTTAAGCGAAATAGCTGGTCAGTGGCGGACTACAAAAGACAACAACCTTGTCATTGAATATCGGCAGATCCTCTACGAAATGATCTTGAAAGGCTACGATGTGAACACACTACCCGTACAGGATCAGCTCCCGGAGGAATTGATGCCGAACTCCCCCCACCAACAGTTCGCGCCGCCATTATACAGGCATATGAAGAACTGGTATCCTGAGACTATCGGACTGCCGATGCAATTTTCCGAAATACGGAAATGGACAGCATGTATGCTGCCCCGGTATAGCGGGGTGTTTCGTAGGGACGCCCAACGAGGCGTCCGTTAAAGTTCCCGATCAGTTTAACCTCAGTCAACTTCGGCGAGCAGGCTCTCAATCGACACGGAGCGGCGGGGGGTTTGTTTCTCGACCAATTCCAGTACCTGCCGCGCTTTCATCCTGCCAATACTGAAAACCGGGCGTCCCACATCCAAAATAGACTGCGCATTGGTAGCGGCCCGCTCGGAGTCGCCGTTCAGATAGAATATATGGGCCAGAATCGCCAGCGCGTACAGCGTTTCGGCTGCCCCTTCCGGACGCTCTGTCCGCAAAATAGCCTGCGTAGCCTCCAGTGCCGCTGTCATGTCACCCAACCCAAGTTCAAGATCAGCCCGAATGATATTGATCGTTTCACGGAATTCCGGGTTTGCTTCGGTGATAGCTTCCGCTTCGTTGATATGTTCACGGGCCAGTTTAAACTCCCGGTTTTGCAGGGCGGCAAAGGCACTCCAGATCAGCGTCTGAATCAGTCCGGCTCTGTCGTCTATTTTCCGGTGCATAGTGGTGCTCTGCTGGCAGGATGAATAAGCTGAATGATAGTCACTACGGGCCATGTATACGAGGCCGAGATCGAGCAGCGAAGCGGCCACTCCCTGATAGTGTCCCAGTGCCCGTCTTAAATCGAGTGCCCGTTCGTAGTACTCAATCGCCCTATCGTAATCTCTCTCACGGAAGGCAAGCAAACCCAGTGCACTTAACGAATGGGCAGCGCCATAACGGTTGCCGATTTTTTCGTTCAGGCGGAGTGACTTCTCATACTGGTCTCTGGCCCGGCTGGTCTCTCCCAATGCCAGATTGATTCCTGCCAGATTGTTCAGGCTGGAAGCCATGCCGCGCCGGTGGCGATAGGTGCGAAAAATTTCCAGTGCTTTCTCAAATAATAAAGACGCATCGGCGTGTCGCCCCTGCGCCATGATGATCTCGCCATAGCTGTTCAAACTGAATGCGAGATTGAGCGTCGAGAAACGCTCTTCCTCGTGAAGATACAATAACTGATCGTATAAACTGGCTGCGCCCGCGTAATCACCCGCTAAGTATTTCGCGTAGCCGAGTGTACTGATCGATATATACAGCGACGATGGATCGTCAATCTGACGTGCTTTTTCCAGCGCCGTCGCCGACAACTTGATGGCGTCTCGTGTCTGCCCTTGCATCATTCTGGCATAAGCCATGCAGTTCAGGGCAAGGATGACTTCAACGGTTAGTGGCGTCTTCTTAAAGTAGTCGAGGCACTCTCTGGCCTGCCGGTAGCTGCTACTGTATTCGCCCACCCGTATCAATAACCACACCGACCGCAGTGAAGCCCGCCAGTACAGCGTCTTTTGCGAGTCGTTTCCTTGCAGCAAATCGGCCAGTGTCTGGAGTGTATTGTGCCCATCCCGCAGCATGCTTCGCGAGTGGAAATAGGTCGCCAGCGGATGTAGCATTTCACCCAACATGTCCCACTGTTCATGCTGCATTGCCCATTTCCATGCCGCGCGAATGTTATCAAGATCGCGATCAATCGTTTCAATGCCGCGGCGCTCGTTGTCTGTATCAAAATGCATCGCGCTTGAGATCAAAACGTCTGCAAAGTATCTGGCATGCTGGTGATGTGTCTGATAGAGGTCATCAGAGAAAACATCAAACAGTTCTGTCGCATACTCGCGCAGCAGTTCCTGTGGGATATATCGGCCCTCTGGATTACGACGGATAAGGGATTTATTCACTAGCGTGGACAATGTTTGCAGCGAGGCCCCGGTGACGCTGGCGGCGGCCTGTCGCTCGAATCCGCTCTGAAATACGGATAATTTAAGGAAAATATCACGTTCGTGAACGGTCATCAGATTCCACGAATAATCGAAAATCGCCCGCATACTGCGATGTCGATCCGGCACGTCGCACAGGTCTGTTTTAAGGAAATCCAGACTCTTCTGCACCTCAACCCTGACTTCTTCAACCGGCAGCACTTCCAGCCATGCCGCCGCCAGTTCGATACCCAGCGGTAAACCGTCAACCATGCGGATGATGCTTGCCACCTGCGGCGCATTCTCGTCAGTCAGCTTAAAATCGCCCTTCACGCGGCGTGCGCTGTCAATAAACAACTTGACGGCGGCGTAATTGCGCATTTTCTCTAAGGGCAGTATCTCATCCGGAACATCAAGCCCGGTCAACTCAATAACGGTTTCGCTTTTCAGTCGCAGCCGCCTGCGTGAGGTCGCCAGAATTTTCAGTTGTGGGGCAAAACTCAATATCTCGGCGATAATTTCGGTCGCGCCGGGCAAGTGCTCCAGTGTATCCAGAATGAGCAAACAGCGCTTCGCCCGCAGGTAATCTAAAAGCTCAACCAGTGGATCATCTTTGCCACTAAATTGGAGTTTAAGAGCTTCGGCAATGGCGGGGATAATCTGATCGGTATTCTGGACTGCTGCCAGCCCCACAAAAAAGATGCCGTCGGGAAACCGCATCTGTGCATCATGAGCGACAGCCAGCGCCAGCCGCGTTTTGCCCACACCGCCCAACCCTACGATGGTGAGCAGCCGCTGCGATGGGTCGGCCAGCCATTCCACCAGCCGTTCCAACGACGCGCTCCGTCCAAAAAACGGGGTGGACTCTGCCGGGAGGTTGTTGGTAATGGGCACATATGTTTGCAGTTCGCCGACTGGCTCGACAGGTTTTTTAAAAATCGTTCTATAAGTAGGCGACGGGGCCTTTGTATCAAGTTGATAGCGGATATTTTCAAGTTCGGCCCCCACCAGCCGCATACTCGGAATCCGCGCATCGGGATTTCTTTCCAGTATCCGGTATATCAGGTCGATGAGCGCCACCGGACTATCATCACGCTTGTTTTCAATCCGGGGAATTGGTTGGGTAAGAATCGCGGTGATGATAGCGGCAGGAATCTCTAGATTAAACGGGCGTTCGCCGGTTAACATCTCGTACATTAGCACCCCAAATGACCAGACGTCAGATCGGACATCTATCGTTTTGTTGAGAAAAGACTCCGGGCTGAGATATGGCAGCGTGCCTACTATCTGCCCCTGTTGGGTAATATCCGAGTCACCGATGCGGGCCACCCCGAAGTCGGTCAGTCGCGGCGTGCCGTCGTCCGCCAGCAGCACATTTCCCGGTTTGATGTCGCGGTGGATGATATTGAGGTGATGGGCACGGGTCAGCGCATCGGCCAGTTCCAGCGCAATATCCAGCACCCGTTCAATGGGCAGCGGCTTATGGCGGTAAATATATTCGCTCAGCGACCCGCCCGACACAAGCTCCATCACAATGTAATGCTCGTCCACGAACTGAAGGTATTCAACCAGATGTACGATATTCGGATGGCGCAGTTTCCGCAGCGCTTCCGACTCGATAACAAAACGCTCGATAATGGATTGTGACTCGGCAAATTCTTTTTTGGTGAGAACTTTTACGGCGACAGGGGTATTCGTTGCCATATCAATTGCTTCATAAACGCGCCCAACCGCGCCCATCCCTAGAAGTTTTCCCAGTTGGTATCGCTCGGCAACCATTTTATCCATCGACAGTAGATTCCTTAAAGCCATATAAAGACACCCGGTTTGAGCACCGGGTTTCGCACCTCTATAACATTCTGCGCCAGAGGTATCCGCTTATATAAAGGATTAGAATGTCACTGTTTGAAGGGCATAAATATAAGTTAATTCTATTGGGTTTCATATGGGATTCAGATGTTTGATGGGGGACGTTATTCGGATAGCACCGGATGAAGCGTACCACATCAATGCCGTCATATTCACCCGGAATCCGAATATCGAGGATAAACATGTCGATGCGTCGACCGTTTTCGATAAAGTAATCTACCAGCGGATTGCTTTCTGCAAACTGTACAACATTAATGCCCGGCTCTGCGGAGCGAAAGGCAACTTTCAATATTTGACTTAAACGCTTGTCATCTTCCAGATGAAGGACCGTTATTTTTTCTTCTATTGGCGTTAACATCATTTTGTTTTGAGTTAACCATATCCAACACATTTCATAACATCTCTCAAACAAAAGAACCATATCCCAACAGGGTTATATCAGCCTTCAAGTTGAATTCCAGACTGGCCTACTCCACAATTATTCATGTGAGTCTGGTATCGGGAGGCAGCAATAAAATGTTTCTGTTGAATATGGCGATGATGACAAATATTATTCCATTTCCGCGTATCAACCGCACCCCGACCATTCACCACATCAATCAGGCATTGGCGCGGGACGATGAATATTCATTATTTCTGGCGCGTTTAGACAATCAACTTGATATTGATCATATGTTTGCCGCAGCATAAGCTACCCGGGTGGCTTATGTATTCGCTTATTGAGAGGCACCCAGCATCAGATCCGCCTGTTCCTCAAACACATGGTAGTCGCAGTCGATTGCGATGTCACGCATGGTTGTGAAGTGCTGTTTAGCTCGCTCCGCTAAGCCGGTGCCTTGGAAATGCAGCCCCAATCGCATATGCGCCACCACCAGCCCCAATTTAAAGCCCGTCTGTTCACTCAGCTTCAGTGCCTGCTGGAAGTGTTCCAGCGCAGCAGCATGATCGTTGTCGCGGATCAGCACCAGTCGCCCAACATTCATATGCCCGAAAATCAAGCGCTCGATATTGCCAATCTCCTGATTGATCTGCAAAGCGCGTTCCAAATATTCCGCCGCGCCCTCAATTTCCCCGTCTTTGAGCTTGAACAAGCCGAGATGCGTCAGTGGGCGTGTTTGCCCGTGCGGATAGTTAATCTCCTCCGCCAGCAGCAGTGACTGTGTGTAATAGTCCTTTGCTTTCTCATGATCGCCCAACTGCTCATAAATAACGCCCAACCGTGACCGCGAATCGCTCTGGCCTTCCTTATCACCAATTTCCTGGCGCAAGGCTAAAGATTCTTGATGGGCATGTAACGCCGCATCAAAATCGGGCAGCGTTTTCATCACGCCGTGCTGGATGTAATACAACTCGCCCTGCTCATAAAGTTTCCGGGCCTTGAGTAGCAGGTCGTTGGGATGGGCGGCGTCGAGATGGGATTGCGAATCGACCATGCGCCCCACCTTCCACAATATCCCGCCCAACCACACATGCAGTTCATTGGCCTGTTCAGTGCTTGGATTCTGGTCCAGCAAATGTTCCGCCAGCGTTATCGCTTCTGACCAGCGCCCCGCCCATTCAAGTGTTTGATAGTCCATAGCTCACCTCCAATGCAGTGTTTACTGCTGGCGTGTGGTGGAGGTTCACCCACTTCAGCCCCCAAATAATTGCAGCGCGTGACGCCGTTCGATGCCCCGGCAGGTGATGGTCGCACACAATTGAACGATCTCCAGCGGCACATAACGAACCTGCGTATCATATGCATCCAGCATCGCCAGCTTCGGCAAGTTGCTGATTTCAACGGGGAGTTGGGTTAAGGATGTGCCTGTCAGCAGCAGCCCCTCCAGATTGGACAATTCGCCAATCTGCGGCGGTAGCTCACTGATGGAAGATTGGTTGAGGTCCAGCATCTGTAAATTGCGTAGCTGGCCTATTTCCGGCGGGAGTTTTGTTAGGGGCGTAAAGAGGATTGCCAGCACCTTCAGGTTGGTTAGATAGCCAATTTCGGCGGGTATGGCATTAATATCATCACCCATCAGCAGAAGCTGATCGACCTGCTGCGCGGCTTCAATCTGCTCATCAATCGGCGCACTGCGATCAATGGGAAGGGGAAAGGGGTGATTGCTGACTGGATCACGCCATGTCAGCAGGGGATACATGGACGAGAACTTCGGGTCACGGACGGGAGCCGCATAGCCATACATCAGGGCAAGATTTACCATTGTGATGATAACCAGCGAGATGATGAGTTTGCGCGGAATCCAGCTTCCCATTGGTGACGCCCTTGCTTTATTCGCACACAATTTCTGAGCAGAGTTGCTCGATTTCTGGTGGCACATCGCCCAAATCGGTAACATAGTAATAAAGCCGTTCCAGACCGGGCAGTTCAGTGATTTCGAGCGGCAGTGCGTTGGCGCGAACGCCTCCAAGCGTAAGAATACGCAGCTTTGACAGCTTGCCAATTTCAGCAGGCACTTCAATTAGCTGAGGCCCGGATACATATAGGAATAGTAAATTTGACAGATTTCCTATTTCCGGCGGCAGGATTGTTACCTGAGTTCCGCGCAAATCCAGTTTTTCCAGCTTGCTTAAGCGACCGATTTCAGGTGGCAATGCTCTCAGCGGTGTCCGGCGTACATCGAGCACCGTCAAATTCGTTAACCGCCCAATCTCAGGTGGTATTTCTTCCAGTGACGATGAAACGACATACAATTCTTCAAGATTAGATAGGTTGCCAATTTCTGATGGAAGCTCGGTAATTGAAGTGCGTTCGATTTTAAGAACGCGCAGATGATTCAGTTTGCCGATTTCAGACGGAATAGAGGGCATCCGCCATCCGTTATCAATTCTCAGGTACTCAAGGTAGGTCAACCGTGTGATTGGGTGCGGAAACTCACTTAAGTCTCTCTGGCTGATGCTCAGTGAAGTGACGCCTTTAAGAGACTCAATTTGCTCATCTATAGAGTCGTCACGGTCAACGGGCAAGTGCAGCGGATCGCCGCTAACCGGGTCACGCCACATGAGCAATGGATAGAGCGATGAGAAGGCATCATCCTCAACCGGGTCCGCATAGCCATACATGACCCCGCCATTGATACTCATTATCACAACCAGCCAGATCAACGCCCTGCGCGGTATCCAGTCCCACATTGATGTTTACTTTCCAGACTAAACCCTACTGGCTGTTGGCGACCATGTCCTCACCATCCAGTGCGATAAGCGTATACTCACCGCCAAAAATCGATTCGGCTTCCAATAGACGGGTCGCCACGATGGTATAGGTGCCATCTTCGGGCAGGATGACGCTCAATGCCGCGTGGGGCGGCTGTTGGCTGTCGTTTTCTTCGGCAATGCGTGTTCCATCCGGGCCAAGCAGCACCAGATACGGGTCAAAAAAGGGGTTGTCGGCGGGTTCAGCCGAAAGCATCACCACCACCAGATGGAATCCTTCTTCACCCTCAAACTTATAATTGGCCTGCCAGTGGTCACTGTCCAGTTCGCCGCTTACCTCTTCCTCCAGCACCAGCGGTTCGGCATCTTCAATATCCTCGTCGATGATTGCCGTCAGTTCATCTGCTTCAATGTTAGGGGCTTCAAATTCGCCGAGGTCGGGATACCCGGCCACCAGATTGAAAAAATCGAGAATAGAGGGCGTCAGTGAGCCGGAGCGAATAATGAGCAGTGTGCCGTCGGTATCCAGCAGCAGCGTGGTTGGAAACGCCGCCACACCAAGTTCCAGCGCAAAGGCATCTTCCACATCGACATAAACCGGAATATCGCCCGTTTCCACCGACTCAAGAAATTCGAGGGCGTTGTCTGTTTCATCGGCGGTGTTCACAAACCAGAAGTCGGCATTTTCTAGCTCGTTTTCTACGAAATCAACCAGCAGTGGGAACTCATGAATGCACGGCAAGCACCATGAGGCCCACAGGTTCATGATGACAGGCCGCTCTAAATCTGTGACGCTGACCATCTCGCCGTCAAATGTCTCAAAAGTGATATTCTCGATCTGCGTACCCGCCCCTGACTCGGCGGTTAACTCTGGCATTCCAATCGTCCCACCGACCCAATCGGTTGCGCCGGGATCGCGCAAATCTATGGTGTGAATGAGTTGAGCGAGGCGGTTGATTTCTTCCTCGATTGCCGCTTCTTCGTCTTCGTCCGGTCCCTGTGCAAAGGCGGGTAAAATCGTCAAGCTCAAGATCAGGCTAACAAGCAGTAGAATACGCATGGCGTTGTCCTCCCCTAACAATTCCAGAATAGAAATTACCCACCCTAGCCCTGCCCGCAAATGAGGAGAAAATCGGATTCCCCTGAACAGGGGGGCTTTATTCAAGCCGTGCCAACCATCTCCCGTTCTCCCCATTTATGGGGAGATGTCCGAAGGACAGAGGGGAAGGAGGGAGGCACGGAGGGGCGTTATCCTCTATCAATTCTTCCCAATCACGGCTCCACCGGAACACGTTCGATTTTTGCGCCCAGTGAGCGCAGCTTGTTCTCGACATCATCGTAGCCACGATCAATCTGCTGGATATTGCGGATGATGGTCGTGCCACGCGCCGCCAGCGCCGCCAGCATCATCGCCATCCCGGCGCGAATATCGGGGCTGCTGATGGTTACGCCACCTCGTAACGCGGCTGGCCCCTGAACGAGTACCCGGTGGGGGTCACATAATGTCACCCGCGCACCCATACTGGCAAGGCGATCCGTGAAAAACAGTCGCCCCTCAAACATCCACTCATGAAATAGCACCGCTCCGGCAGCCTGCGTCGCAATCAAAATGGCGATACTCATCATATCAGTCGGGAAACCGGGCCAAATATGCGGCTTGATTTCGGGAATATTGCCGCCCAAATCAGTCTGAATGGTCAGGGCCTGATCTCTGGGGACAAAGACGTCATTTCCGCGCACTTCCCAGCGCACCCCCAGACGGTTGAACACCAGCGCAATCATATCCAGATGTTCCGGGTCGGCCTCCTTGATGAGCAGCTCACCCCCGGTGACTGCTGCCGCGCCGATAAAACTGCCGACCTCAAGGTAATCCGCGCCGATGCGGAATTCGCCACCACCCAGACTATCCACGCCCTGAATGGTCAATGTATTGGTTCCCACGCCGTCAATTTGTGCGCCAATGCTGTTTAAGAAATTACACACCTGCTGGACATGGGGTTCAGAGGCGGCGTTGCGAATCACAGATGTGCCTTTAGCAAGGGTGGCAGCCATGATGGCATTTTCGGTGGCGGTGACGCTGGCTTCATCCAGCAAAAACGACGTGCCTTTGAGACCATCGGCCTGCATCTGAAACGTCCGGTCAAACTCAATATGTGCCCCAAGCTGCTGCAAGGCGAGAATGTGGGTATCCAGCCGCCGCCGCCCGATGATGTCACCTCCCGGCGGGGCGATGTCAAGCTGCCCCTGACGACCCAGCATTGGCCCGGCAAACATAATGCTGGAGCGAATCTGGGTTGCCAGTTCGCGCGGGATGCGATGGGTTTTCACATTTTTGGCGTGAATGTGCAGTGTTTCGTCATCCAGCCATGTGACCTCAACGCCCAGATGCAACAAAATCTCACACGTCACGCGCACATCGCCGATATTAGGCACATTATAAAGGGTAATTGGCTGGTCGGTCAGGAGGCAGGCGGGGAGCAGGGGTAGGGCGGCATTTTTGTTGCCACTGGCCTTAATCTCCCCGGAGAGTGGCACACCGCCTTCGATAATGAATTGTTCCGACAAGCGTTGAACTCCTGCGTAGAGTCATGTTAGTCAAAATGTAACGTCACTTTGTCGCCAATTTTGATCCCTAACTGCTCGGACGCATTCCCCTGACTGACGGCAACTTCAAGCTGTCCGGCACTGTTGATGAGCGCGAGGGGTTTGCCTCTGGCAGCCGAGGCATAGTTGAGCGCAAGTGGCTCTAACCTTATATCATTGATTTCTACACTGCAAGCCTCAACGCCAAAGGTACGCAGCTCTCCACCATCGTTGGTGGCCTTGAATACAGGATTAAAATGCAGCATATCATCAGCATCCCATGTCAGATGCCCGATGCTGGAAACACAGTTGCCGAAACGATCAATATACAGTACTTCACCATTAATAGCGGTGACATTGACATGCAGATAGGGATAACCAACTCGTTCCAGCCGGTGAATGGGAGAGCCGAGATTTTCGATGGGTGTATCGACGGACAGGTAGGCCGCGGCGGGGGAAAAAATATCCCGCCCGTGAAATGTCGTACTGACACCGCTCAGGTGATATTTGGGGTCATCCAGTGTCACTATTTCTTCGGCGGTCAGGTGCTTGAGGATATAGGTAAAAATGCCGTTGTCCGGGCCAACAAAGGTGTAATGCTTGGTCTTGACCGCAACCGGCCTGCGGCTGGACCCCACGCCCGGATCCACCACAACACAAAACACCGTCCCGTGCGGCATATAGCGATAGGTCGTCAGCAGGACATAGGCGGCCTGCTGGATATTTTGGGGAGCAATATGGTGACTGATGTCGATAATCCGCGCATAGGGGCTAATCGACCAGATAACACCCTTCATGGCTCCCACATAGCCATCGCTTATCCCGAAGTCGGTCAACAGGGCTATTGTTGAATGGGTGATTTCCTGTGTTCCGTTCATACGCTGCATTCTATTATGAAGCGAAAATTGGAGCAAGTGGGCTGCGCATAGCAATCAGCATGATAAAATAACGAATAGCTGGATGAGACATAAGTGGAAAGAAAAAGAGGAAAACCGGATTTGACAAGAAAAATTCTCTTAATCGCCATTATATTAACCAGTTTCTTGAATAACAACCATATGTCTCTGGCTCAGCCGGAAATACCAGATATATGGTATTTTTCTCATAATAATCAGGCATTTATCATTGAGCGTGCTGATGGAGAATTTACTCGGATTTTAGCCACCCACAAAAAGGCTAAAAATGGTGACTATGCTGTTGCCGGATGGTCATCATCGGGGCGTTG
Source organism: Chloroflexota bacterium (assembly GCA_022616515.1). Lineage (GTDB taxonomy): Bacteria > Chloroflexota > Anaerolineae > Aggregatilineales > J027 > JAKEEQ01. Next base: position 12,324 of record JAKEEQ010000503.1, read on the forward strand.
GTTTGCATGGAGTACAGAACCTTCCAGTGATTTACCAGAGATACCAGTAGCCACAGTTGTCAGTAGAGATGGCAATAAGTTGATTACACTCGTGGATGCAACACTTGGCAAACCTTTAACTCACTTGCAATGGTCTCCAGCAGATGATTTTTTGCTAGTAAGTCAAAGATTTTATCCAAACTATATCTCTGACATCAACGATGCGTCCCCTGAAGAAGTACACCGAAGAAACTTTGTTTATGACCCAGATTCTGAACAAATCATTGTGGAATTTCCATCTCGGTTAGAGCACGGCACATGGCTTGATGATGGTCAGCATATCTTATTTGAAGAGTCCACGATAGACAGTGCTAAGAACTGGCAACTTTTTGAAATTAACGCTGATGTTGGCACGCCAAAATTGCAGATTAAACGCGAAGCAGAATGTCTCTCTCGAAATCAACAAGTGTTCGTGGTTGATAGTTTTCTAATTCACAATACGTGTGGAAAATCCATGGAAGTCATCAATCCTTCAACGATGGAGACAATGCTGTTTGAAGCACCCGGAACTTCCATATGTCATGTTGATTGGAATGAGAGTCAAGACAATGGGATTCTCTACTTCGCACAATCAAGAGATATATTAGCGGCATATTTTCTATCTCTTGAAACTAAGCGCTTTGAATTTATAGCGGAAGTCTCGGCAAGTGCCAATGTGAGGGCACGTAATGTTGGCCCACTATCAGCCAGTAAATCTAATTGGTCTCCTGATAATGCAGCCGTTGCGATACTTAATGATAGCAGCACTATAACATTGTTGTTTCCAAATGACGGGCATACACAACAGGTTGAACTCGCTGACATTGATGACACGATGGAACTCCAATTTTATACCTGGCATCCATATGGCAACAGACTTCTTATGTCTGGCACTACATCGCATGGAGAGAAGTCTGCAATATATGAATACAATATTGAGACCAATGAATTTTCGTTGATTACAGAAAAAGAGCAGGAGTACGCTCCGTATTACCACCTGTCTTTTTCGGCTGACACCAACTATTTTGCATATACAAATCTTGACCACGTTGTTATTCTGAACGAGTCATATCAACAACTGGAAACTTTGGGTGTGGTACAGGGATATAATTGGTTCAATACCGATTGGGATGGTGAAAGTGCGCCGCCTTTTGTGTTTCTTGGAGTATCATGGCATGAGTCACAAAATTGGTTTTTTATGGAAACAGCGTGGGATTATGGTTTAAACCGTCATGTAAATGTCGCCAACACCACGGGAAACAGTCAAAGAGAGCTACAAGAAATATACCTTCCCAAAGATTCATATGGCTGGCTACCTCCACTGAGTGAGAAATGAAGTTAGAAGGATACGACCAATGGCATCCAAGAAAATCCGAACCCTGAAACCCGGCGACGGAATCTCACATGAAGAAGCTATGGAACGGCGTCGCCACTACACCGACGAAGACGCTCGCAAACTCGGCTATCCGAATGTACATGTTCTGCATCTTGAGGACCGATTGGGGCAGATTGCGGGGCAGTGGCGACGGACCAAAGACGATCAACTTGTCAGCAAATACCGCGAAACCCTCTATGAGATGATCCTGAACGGCTATAACGTATACCCTGCCGCTTCAGGACCAGCTCCCCAAAGAACTGATGCCGGACCTACCGCCGCCCGCCGTCCGAGAAGCCATCCTGCGGGCCTACGAAAAATTAGGTTGTGTTGACATTTCATCGCAACCAAATCAAAGTGCCGATAAAATGCAAGAAACCAAGAAAGGAGCGATCTAACTTCTCAAAACGCGAGAAGATACG
>JAKEEQ010000504.1 GCA_022616515.1 Chloroflexota bacterium
ATTTACTCAAACGCATCTTGTACACACGCTTTAGCATTGATGTTCAGTCTTTTCAATGGGATGCTGACGTTGCTTTTTAATTTCACATAGAGCGTATGATAAAACTAAAAGAACTCAACAAAATTGGTCAGGTTGTCTGGTTGGATTTTATCAGCCGGGACCTGATTGAATCGGGAGAACTGGATGACTTGATTGAAAAAGGGTTGTATGGCGTCACCTCCAATCCGGCAATATTCGATCAAGCCATCTCTAAAGGCAATGCTTACAACCAGCAGTTGGCCGAACTTGCCGAACAGAATGCCAGCCCACTGGAGGTCTATGAGGCACTGGCGATTAGAGACATTCAGACAGCAGCGGATCGTTTGCGGTCTGTTTACGACAAAACACACGGCGTTGATGGTTATGTGAGCCTTGAAGCGAATCCACATCTGGCCTACGAAACAGAAAAAACTATTGCAGAGATACAGCGCTTGCACGAACGTGTGAATCGACCCAATGTGATGTTCAAAGTCCCGGCGACCAATCACGGGGTGGTCGCCGTGCGCAGGCTTATCGGTCAGGGAATCAACATCAACATTACCCTGATGTTCTCGCTGCATCACTATAACGCCATTGCGCAAGTCTATCTCGATGGTCTTGAAACCTTACTCAACGCTGGCGGAAATGTTAGAAATGTAGCTTCGGTAGCCTCTTTCTTTGTCAGCCGGGTAGACGCGAAACTTGATCCCATACTTGACGCCGCAGGAACCGCTCATCTGAAAGGCCAGATCGCGATTGCCAACGCTAAACAGGTCTACCAGCGTTTTAATGAAATCTTCAGCGGGAAAAGGTGGGACAAACTGGCGGATGCCGGAGCACGGGTTCAACGCCCGCTCTGGGCCAGCACCAGCGCCAAGGACCCGGACTATCCAGATACCCTGTATGTGGACAACTTGATTGGCCCCAATACCATCAACACAATGCCCCCTGAAACGCTGGAAGCCTTTCTGGATCATGGCACGGTTACTAGAACAATTGATAAAAACCTTGATGAGGCGAAGCAGCAGCTTGCTGAGCTGGTGCAACACGACATCAATTTACTGGACATCGGCGAAGAACTACAGCAGGAAGGCATTGAAAAGTTCATCCAGCGGTTTGATGAACTGCTCAAAACCATTACACAGCAAACTCACACCGCCTGAACGATAGCGCAAACCTGTTTCAGTACTCATTGGTTCAGTTGCGTACAAATGTCGGTGAACCACCTCCTATCCTCACATTGCTGGCATCTCGCAGGATAATTATTTGTGTGCCTGCTGATGCCATTCCTATACTAGCATTGCAGACTATATATCGACTGGTAAGGAATCTGTTCAATTGCGAATGAGCTGGCACTGCCAGAATGTGCGATGCAATGACCAGCATTATTTCCAGAACAACCGCTGGACTCCAATTTTCAGCAAGTGTGTTGGGTAAAGCAAAACTAGATGTTACACTTACAATGGAGATTACACGCCGGGCATGATCGGCCACAAACCATAAGTGCTTATCTGGATATTGTCAGTCATATGAAGCATAGGACGCAAATCATAGCAGACTGATCAATGTGAGGAGGTGCAGGTCTATGGTAGCAACAAAAAGTATTCGGGTTTTGATTGTTGATGATCATGATATGGTTCGCGCTGGCCTGGGGCTGATGTTGGATACCTACGCTGATCTTGAACACGCTGGCGAGGCAAAAAACGCTGACATAGCGATCATCCTGTGCGAACAAGAATGTCCAGATGTCGTTCTTATGGATATCGTTATGCCCGGAAAGGACGGCATCTACGCGACCCGTGAAATCGTCAAGCGCTGTCCACATACCCGAATCATCGCTTTAACGAGTTTTGATACTGCCGGAATGCTGGAAGAGGCTTTGCGGGCGGGGGCCATCAGTTACCTGGGAAAAAATATTACATCCGAAGATCTGGCCGCTGCGATTCGGGCTGCCTACGCAGGCAAAACAACGCTGTCGCCCGAGGCGACAAAGGAGTTAATTGCAACAACCGTTAACCCACCCCGACCGGGCCATAACCTGACTTCTCGTGAAGTGGATGTGCTCAAGTTGTTAACTGAAGGACTAAATAACCGCCAGATTGCCGAGCGTCTGGTCATCAGTCGCTCCACCGTAAAACACCATGTCAGCAGTGTGTTAGCCAAACTTGATGCTCGAAATCGAGCCGAGGCTGTCGCCATTGCTATGGATCACAAGCTGGTGGATTAAATTTTACCCGGACCACTTTACGAAGCCCCAAACTCCCAATGAATCTGCTGAAGATGGGAGTTTTTATTAGCAGTTGGTCTAAAAGTTGTCGGCATTTCACTTAGAATTCGTTGTCCGATGAACGACGTTCATCTCGGAGTTTTTTACGCTGGTCGCGGATCTGATGTCCGACAGCATCCAGCGCCCCTTTGAGGGCCTGTTGCGGATTACTGCCTTTTTCCGTCGCGCTGACATTATTAGGTCGCATATACACGACAATGCTTGCCTCGAAAATGTGGTTGGTTTCGCGGCCTTTGGCGGGCTGTTGTATGGTTGCTGCCGCGCCCGTGATGCCTGTCTTCAACTCAATAGGCATATCTGGTTGGTCCATCATAACTCCTTCTTTGCTGTGCCTCACGCTTTGACTGTGGCTGAGATTGCCTTCCCGTTCGCAGCATATATATCCAGCGAGAGTTTTCCAATTTGCTTCCAGTCTGGATAAGCCTGATCGATTTCATAAGCCGCCTGACCCATTTGCACTAAATCTGCCTCATCGTCAAAAGCTCGTTCAATGATGTGGGCAAACGCTTCTGGTGTGATGTCGTCTGCGATGTAGCCATTAATACCCTGCTCAATGAAATCCGCAAAATTGCCGACATCCGTCACCAGAACCGGCAAACTATAGGCGAACGCTTCCTGCATGATGCCACTAAAATCAATGCTCTTGTAGGGCAGTGCCAGCGCATCCGCCGCCCGGAAATAATAATCCACCTCATCGCGGGGAATGAACTCTGCTCGTAACGTGACATCATCACCATATGTCATCGCGGCGATTTGGGCTTCATACGTGTTGCGCAGCGACTCCGGCTGCGGATTTCCCGCAATGATGAGTTGGAGATTATTACGTGTGGCTCTGGCAAGGTCAAACGCCTCAAGCAGTAGATCAATGCCCTTGTATTCACGGATAAAGCCGAAAAACAGGAGAACTTTTGCGTCAGGGGATAGGTTCAATTTCTCTCTGGCGAACGACCACGTGACTGTCGCATCATGAACCCCTGAGTTTGGCTTGACGGCGGGTACAACAAACACCTTGCCGTCAGCTATGTTGAACGTCGCAAGTAGTATTTCTTTAATGGTAGGCGTGTGGACAATGATTTTGTTGGCGGATTTGTACACCAGATACCGCAGGTAGTGGTCAATTTTGCCATTTTCATGCGGCAGGATATTATGGGCGGTAAAGACAAGTTCCCTGCTGATTAGCCTCAATAACGGGAAATAAAGGCATTCGATTCGTTCGCGGCGGAAAAACTGGTAGTGCACAACATCTGCTCTGGCGTGAAGGATGTATATGAACAGCCAGATCAGGTAGTACACGTATCCAATGAGCTTATGGAGCTTGTTTTTATCTTTATCTTTTGCCGGAGAAACCGGAAGTATAAGGAAGGGCCAATCATCATCGACTGAGTGATCTTTTGTGGTAATGAGCGTTATATCGTTCCCGGCTTCCGCAAGGCCCCGACACAACCAGAATGTGTAATGGTTGCCTACCAGTGAATCGATCATGATGATTTTCATTGACTGAATGTGCTCCTCACTAATATCCAGCGATCTTCACGTTGAAAACCGAAACCGCCAGTCCCGAATTCGCAGCCGTCTTGAAGAACCAGTGCCAGCGTTTTTCCTTGTTCGGTAAGTGAAGCGCCGTTAACAACAGGCAGCCAAACATTTTGACCACACCTGTCGCCAGAATTTTGCCGCGCATCATTAACCTGTTATCTGCCAGTTCAATGCTGCGCCGACCAAATAAATTGCCGGTGCGGTATGCTCTCTTTAGTATCCAGTCGACTCTGGTACGCTCCGGCGGCACAAATTCGGCAACCCAGCCCTCATAGCAATAAATAAAATGCTTACCCTGCTGCCGCAAACGGCTGAACAGGTGCATGTCCTCACCCCCCATAATCCCATATGCCTTATCAAACGGCCCATCTTCGGTTTTGAGAAGCGACGCTTTCACAAGACAGTTGCCGACCGTAAAGTACCGTGCCGGACTACCTGTCTGAAGTGTCGGAATGTTAAACAGGTAAACGCTTTTCATCCATTCCGGCGTCTCGTCGTGGAAGTCGGAAATCACACGCCCGAAGACGCCATCGGCTTCATGAGTCTTTACAGCGTCCAGCATACTGGCTACCCACGTTTTACCGGCTGTTTCGTCGTCATCGATAAACAAGATGTACTCCCCTCTGGCAAGCTGGACACATTTGTTCCGTGCATGGCTGATGTTTTTGCGCGGTTCAACGGCGTAAACAATAGGGAATCGGGGCTGGTCAATACCTTCCACGACCGCTTTAGCGCTTTGCTGGGCGTCGTTATCGACCACAATGATTTCGAGAGTTGTGCCGGGGTCCAACTGCTGTTGGAGGAGGCTGTCCAGCAGTCTGGCTAACAGATGTGGACGATGATAAGTTGCAATACAAACAGAGCATAGTGTTGTATGCTGCATGATATTCATACTCTGACAGGCCCGGTCTCTAATTTTCGCTCCTGAACAAGCCTCAAGACAAAGTTGATGGCGCGACGACATTCAGGAATAAACAGCAGCGAAAGCGTTACATATACCCCGAACACCGCAATCCTGAACAGCAGTGCTTCATATCCAATGAGCAAATATCCAGTCGAAATAACCCCCAGTAAAATGAACGGCCTCAGGTAAACGCTCAAGTTGATGTCCACCCCGGCCTGACGCAGATAGAAGTAGCACATTACCTGCGAAAGAAGTGTCATCACGACATAAGAAATGGCCGCCCCAAAGTAACCCACCTGCGGTATCAAAAGTAAACTGAGCAGCAGTTCCAAACCCATTGCGATGATGTTCACAATCATCGACTGTTTGGGATGCCCGGCTGATACCAGCGAATATCCCATCGTGCCTGCCAGAAGGTGAAAGCAAACCGAAAGCATCAAAACGACGAAAGTTGTCTGTACCTCAAGATACTTGTCTGAAAATACGAATATGACGATTTCGCGCCTGAACAGAAGCGAAAAAAGCACCAGCGCAAATGTCCCGGCGGCTAACAATGTCAGAGATTTGTTGACAAGTTTCTGGCCGTTTTTAAAATCACCTTTCGCAAATAGACTCGACAGACTCGGAAAATAGACGACGCGGAATGAGTTAAAGAAGCGGGCCAGACCTTCCGGTATTTTTCGCGCCACTTCGTAGGCAGCAATGCCCAGAGGAGACAGAAAAACGCTGATAATAAACACCGCGCCGTAGTTCGAAATATACGACAGGGTGCTGTTGGCATACAGCGGCAGCCCGAAGCGGAAAATCCGGGGCAGAATGGACGTGTCAAACAGCAGTCGCGGTGGGCTGAGACTCTTAAACGGAATGACCCAGAATTGCAGCAGCAGCGATGATCCCAGCGTGAGGAACTCAATGTTGATGAGCGTCATTAAGTCCAGTGAACTACTGAAAATGAAAATTCCGATCAAAATACACTTCAAGAGTGCTGAGATAGTTTGGATAACGGCGTAGGAGCGGAAATTTTGCAACCCCTGTAGGATATAAAAGAACAACTCACGGAAGCTCATCAGCGCAAATAGCACAGGCAAGGACCATTTGTAAGGAACGATATTCTCGTCGAACTGAGAAAGCACAAATGAGCCGAAGAGATACACCACAGCAGTAAACAGAACCAGTGTCAGCAGGCGTATCCACATGACCGCCGCGAACGTTTGTTGCTGAATATCTTGTTGCTCAGATACGAGAAATTGAACCAGCGTTAGATCCAAGCCCAAACTGGAGAGAATTTTGCCGCCGTTGGCGATGGCGATGATAAGAAAGTACAGCCCTAACGCCTCTTTGGTGGTGAAGCGAGCCATTAACGTGATGCTTAAGAAATGAAATGCTACCGAAGCTAATGTACCGGCAGAGGTTGAGATAGAAGCTTTTAGAAATTTCTTGACGAAGTTTTGGTCCATAGAGTCCTCATTGTGCATTTTTGGTCTTTGTGATTGCCGCTTCTTTAAGGCGACTGAGTTGTTCCTTGTGCAGAAACGAAATCAATGCCGGTGAAACTAGACGCTTAAATCGCCGCAGCATGGCGCTCAGATACCCTGCCAGCATCACTAAACTGCCCACAACATAGGGTCGCTGCTGGAACCGGTAAACGGTGCGTGCCAGTTCAAACAGCGGGTGATAGCCGATGGTGTAATCGCGGATGCCCGCCCGGTATAAGGCACTCCAGACCGAACGGTTAGCTGTGCCAGTTTTCCGGTGGTGATACACGCGGTATTCAGGAAACGAGCGCACTTTCCAGCCATGCATGCGGGCGCTTGTTTCAGCCACAGCATCTTCACCCCCATACGGAAGTGTCATGTAGCCGCCAACCATCTCCCAGCACTCCCGGCGAAACATCTGGATAGGACCACCAACACTGCTTCTTGCGCAGTTTACGAGGACCAATCTGCCATTGTGTGGTTCGTAACGAATCCCCCCGGCCAGCCCCACTTTAGAATCCGCCGCGAAGATACCGAGGATATTTTCATAATAGTCCGGCGGAAGGCTAACATCGGCATCCAGATTGCCAACGCAGTCAAAGTCCAGCGTGACCAGCCGCGAATAAGCATCCTGAATGGCTCGTGATTTTGAGCCAAAGTTACGCGGTTGATCCCCCGGTCGCATAATGAGTTCGATGAAGTCATATTGTTCTACGTATTGTGCGACGATGTCAGCGGTGCGGTCCTTGGACCCATCATTGACGATGACCCAGCGCACGGGATGAATGGTTTGAGCAATAACCGAGCGAATTGTCTTTTCAATAAAGACTTCTTCATCTCGTGCCGCAGTCAGCAACACATATCGAAGCGTCATCCCTGTTCCTTTCTCAGTCACATCTTCTGGCTGTGCAACCGGGCTGAGATTCTGGAAACCGCCTGTCAGGGCGTTTCGTCCCCAGATGTGCACCCGCATGACTCATGGTGCATGTTTGATTCTTGCAATGGTCGCTTCTTTCAAACGACTAAGTTGTTCCCTGTGGAGGAATGAAATCAACGCTGGTGAAACCGGGCGCTTAAAACGCCGCAGCAAGGCGCTGAAATAGCCCGCCAGCATCACCAGACTACCCAGCACGTAGGGCCGTTGTTTGAACCGATAAACGGTGCGAGCAACTTCAAACAGGGGGTGGTAACCGATGGTGTAGTCTCGAATACCCGCCCGAAACAGAGCACTCCAGACCGAACGATTGGCTGTACCAGTGGCTCGATGATGATACACGCGATATTGGGGAAACGAATGCACTTTCCAGCCGTGCATACGGGCACTCGTTTCGGCAATAGCATCAATACCGCCATACGGAAGCGCCATATAGCCGCCAATAGTCTCCCAACACTCCCGGCGAAACAATTGGATTGGTCCGCCAACACTGTTTCGCGCACTGTCAACAAGCTCAAACGCGCCGTTTCGGTAGTCGTAACGAATCCCACCAGCTATACCGAGACGAGGATCAGCCTCCAACTCCCTGAGGATGTTCTCGTAATAATGTGGATCAAACGAAATATCCGCATCGAGATTCCCAACATAATCAAAATCCACGCCAGCAAGCTGATCATAGGCAAAGGCAACGGCTTTAGATTTTGATCCAAAATTGCGTTGTTGGTCGCCATTGATGTTGATAAGTTCAATAAAGTCATACTTCCGGGCATATCTGCCAGCGATTTCACCCGTTTCATCTGTTGAACCATCATTCACAATGATCCAGCGCACCGGCTTAAGTGTTTGGTTTACCACTGAATCCAGTGTCTTTTCGATATAATCGGCCTCGTTTCTAGCGGGTGTGATGAGGGTATATTTGGCTGCCATAGATCTGTACCTTTCTCACTTATTTCAAGCTTAGAAGCTGTTCTACGGACGCCGTTCGTGACCCCTGACAATTCGAGTCAGGATCAACCGAATAGTCGTCGAGCGAAAAACTGTCATTTGCGGATACATCTGCGAAACCAGGATCTGTCTCGGGTCCCAGATCAAAGCCTCGCACTTTCCACAGACAGTTATCCTCGAACGTTTTCAGGCCATCGGGCAAGGTCACAAGGCCATCAACGATGACGGAGTTGGTAACGTGATGACTGTCGTTAGCGATGAGGAGGCAGTGTGAGTCGGTATTCGGGCAATAGGCGGTGACGTGATCAAGCACCCAATTCTCAGGGTCGGTATCCCGGTAAGCCATAATTGCGTTGTCGGTCGCTTTGGTGAAGACAACATCGCGCAGTGTGACATCATGCACATCTGCCCACGAGCCACCGTCCGTCTCTGTTTGTCCGAGGATGACACCCTGCGTAAAGCCGGGGCCAATAATTGATTCGATGAGGGTGATGCCTCTGACAACCCCGCCATCATAGATTTGAATACCATCGGTGTGGGTGCAGTAATTGGCTGATTTACCCGGAACCGATGGATGCTCGCGTCCGTTATACAGCCACGACTGCTCCAGCCGGAAATTTTGCAGATTGTTTTTTCCCGGTAGAGACTGGAACGCATCCTGCCCGTTGTCATGAACAATGGCACGCTGAAATGTAATGTCGCGTCCAGCGATGCGAACACCTGCATGGTCTGGTATCCAGCCATCTTGTTCCTGTTCGGCTTCGCCATTGTTGTAGATTTCCACATTGCGTATGGTGATAGTGTCTGAGTCGCGGTCAATGCGGATGCCACTGATTTTGTATCCATGGATTACAATACCGCTCCATGTTCGACCATCAATCTGGATATAGTCATGATCATGTGTGCGAATACCATAATCGCTGAGCTGGTCCTGATCGACATTGTTGTAGTCTTGTTGTCCACAGTATGGCAGCGGATTATCACGCCCGCCGAAAAAGATCACCTGACCGCTGCGTGACTCTTCATCCGAGACTTGAATGGTGATAGGCAGCTCTGCCTGACCACTCTGGCGGATGTCCAGCGCAGTTTCGTAGACCATCTGCTCGACTCCGCCGTCGAGATAAATCACATCACCCGGCCCGATAACCTCCCAGTTAATCTGATCCAGTTCATTCCAGGCTGTTGCCCACGAAAGGCCGTCGGTATTGTCACCTGCTCTCGACACGTAGTAGGCGTCCTGGGATGAAGCATAGAGATGTTCCACGTCCGACAGGGGCGCAGTGTCGTTGCTAACCACGCTGCCGAGGATCATCAAAATGATAAAGCCCGTCATTAGCATGGAAAGTCGCATTGTTCGCTCTCTCTTATTCATTTGCGTACTCGTCCAGCGACCGCTCCTCTGGCTGAACGATGTAGATGTTATAGATACTTGCCGACAGACCAAACATTAGCCCGATAACCGACGTGCTGGAGGCAAGGACAAGGTGAGAATGGAGTAAGGACCATTGCAATAGACCAATCATGCCTACCGCCACAGCCAGCACCAGACCTTTAGCGGCAATGTTGGGTAATCGAGCATACAGGATAAAGCCATTGATAAGCGCAGCCGCGCAGAAAAGCAGAAAAACAATCAGGGCAGGAATACCCATCTTGACCGCCATTGCGTAGTAACTTGTGTGCACATAGCGGGTGAAGACATCAATACGCTGGTACGAGATGTCATTTTCGGTCCAGCGACCCAGCGATTCTCCCTGAAAAACCGTAATGTCCCGGTAGGAATTCCCCAAACCCACCCCGGTCAGCGGCTGTTTACGAATGGCCTGTGCTGCTTCTTGATTCTCAAACAGCCGCCACTGCAAGGAGTTGGTTTCAATCGTGTCCTCCAGTGTAAAAATCGTGACAAATCGCTCTCCAAGCCCTTCCACAGCGTCATTCTCGACAGAAGGTTCACTCACGAAAAGGCCCAGCCCACCAACCACCAGCATCAGTGTTGCCGTGGCGAGGATGAAAAATTGGAACAAATAGGCTCGAAAGGTAATCATCAACGCCACTGCCATAACTGCCAGCGCAATCCCCGACGCAACCCATGCTGAACGAGTAAAGGTGAATAACAGAGCGGTTGTCAGAAAGACACTGTGACCGATTAAGAAGAGCGTTCTGGTCAGTGATTTACTTGTGAAAAAGATCAGTCCGATAGAAATGAGATTCATGAAATACATGAAGACAATGCCCGGCGGTACAACCCGCACCGCACCGGATGCTTCCCAAATCTGCCAGCTTGTATCGTTCATGCTGGGGATGAGGTAATTGTAGGCTCCTAATCGCTGCTGGATGAGCACAATCATGGCTGTGATGTCGGCGACGACGAAACTGCCCACAATGAGGGTAAACAACGCTTCTCGCGTCGTTATACTCCACGCCACGACAAAGAAGATTAGATAGAAACTGAGGATACGCGCATCATTCAGCGCCCAGTTGCTCGCCACGTTTTCAAAGAACAAGGCGTTGAACAGGGAAAATAAAACGAACAGATAAAATACGATCAGAAGCGGGCCTACGGGCCACCACGGAATCGGTAGACTCTTCAGTATGAGACGTTGAAGGGTAACGATCCCGACCATCACAAGCAGAATAATATCCCGCATTTCAAGGCCACCGCCCACTGGTAGACGAATGTCCACAAAGGCAGGTTCCAAAAACCCGGAGGCGAAAAACATTAACGCAATGAGTCCATAGGCGGGTTGTTTCCAGAAGAACCACAGGGCCGGGATTGCCGTCGCTGCTAGAATACCGGCATCAACAATGTTGGGGGTACTATTCAGGAGTGTTCCCCATGCCCACAGCAGCAGTACCCAGCCGATTACCCCGACAATATGCTCGATTCTGGTTAGTGGAATGGTTGTATCTTGAGGTGGGGCCACACGAAGGGACCCCATATTTGCCTGTTGTAGCACCTTAGTCTTTCTCCTCTACTCAGTTCATTCACGAGTTCGTTGATGACGTTTGGTGTTACCACCGCGCCAGGACATAATCGAGAGCAAAAGCCGATAGAATCCCAAAGCCAAGGCTTGCGATAAAACCAAGAATGAGCGTCTGGGTTGTCTGGTTACGGGGCGACTCTGGCTGTTCAGCTTCCTTGATGATCTGTACAAATAGGGCTTCCCCGGCGAAAGACCCGCGCAGTTCAGTATCTGTCATTCGGGCAGATAAGGTGTCGTACCGTCGCTGTGCTCGTTCAACATCACCCTTGAGTAGATTGTATTGTGGTCTGAGAAGGATAAGTTCATTGAGACGATCACGTTTATCTCGAATGAGTTCGGCCACTGACCGGGAACCATCAACCACAAATGATAATTCATCAGAGCTTTCTGAGCCTGTGGTCTGACCTTGTACCTGTGCGATTTCAAGTTCCTCCAGAACTTCCTGCTGAAGGGCTATTTCGTCTTCCAGAGATACAGCGATATTGTTTTCCGTGAGAAACACAGTCATCGCACTCTCGGCATCGGTGAGTTCCTGACTGGCGGCTGCCAGCTCATTCTCAAAGTATCCCAGCCCCACAGTTGAAGGTCTGGCCCGCAATTCACCAAAATATTGAATCGCCTGCTCGGCATGGGTATTGGCAATTTGTTGCGCCAGTTCAGCTTCATCGACCGTCACAATTACATAGATCAGGTCTGCCCCAATCTCGGCATCGACCGTCACGTCGTAGTCTTTGGTGACACTCAGTACAGCCTTAGTGCGATCCTTGACCTCATCGTACTGTGCAATTTCGACAAAACTATTGACGGCAGTGACAATCAAATCACGATCACTGGTAAAGGTATACTCATCGGTAACGGCGACATCTTCACGGTCCGGTGTGGTGATCATCAATGTCACATCCGCCTCGTAGACCGGATCGGCTATACGGGCGCGGAACATCAGCAGACCAAGCGTGACACCTACGATAATGATAATCAACCACAGTCTGCGCCAGATGATTCTGAGCACTTCAACTGCTTCTATTTGCCGCATCAGTACATACTCCTATGATTTCATGTTTGACGAGAATAATTCCTATTGCATTCGGGCTGGCTCATAGAGATTGCGCAGGTTCTCTGCCGAGTATTCCCAGGCAAGGTGACTTTGAATTCGCCGCCGACCTTCTTCGCCCAGCGATTTTCTTAACGATTCATCTTCTATAAGCCGCATCAATTGACGCGCCAGGTCCTCCGGTTCGCCCGGTCTGGCATACAGCACAGCATCACCGCCGGATATTCGGTTTTCGGTCAGATCATAGGCAACAATGGGTTTGCCAAGTGCCATATAATCCATCATTTTCATCATGGTGGATTTTTCATTGAGTGGATTTGCCGGGTCGGGCACAAAACAGACATCGACACTACTTAACAATTCGCGCCAGCGCGGTTCGGGTTGGTAGCCGGTAAACCATATCTTGTCGCGGATATTCAGGCTTTCGGCAAGCTGCATCAACGACTCCAGATCATCACCCGGTCCAATGATCACCGCATACCAGTCGTCATAGTTATATAATTCCTGCATGTGGTAGAGAGCCTTGATTAGATGATCAACGCCGTCCTGATACGCGATGTGCCCCAGATAACCGATGATGGTCCTGGCGCGAGTGGAAACCTCTTCGTCCGGCATTACAGGTTCCAGGCTCCTTAGCGACGGACCGTTGCGAACAACCGTAACACGGTCGGGACAAACCCCGTTTCGTTGAACGTTATTTGCCATATACGACTCGTTGGTGGCAATAATCTCATCTGCAACCCGGCATGACCATTTTTCCAACAGCAGCAACAAGCGATACAGTACGCCGCCATTCGTATGGAATTTTGTCAGAAATAATTCCGGGGCCAGATCGTGGTGATCATAGATGAGCTTTTTGCCAGCCAGTTTGGGTAACAGTCCCGCCAGAAACAGGGTGTCTGGCGGATTATGAACATGCAGCACGTCCAGCCCATAGCGTCCCCACGCATACAGTACCATCAAAGCTGTAGCTGCGGTGACGTAAATGAATTCAAGGCTATAGGTCAACGCACCGTTACCCTGTAGGGGAATGGGAAAACGTATAACCCGCACATCTGCAACAACGTCGTGATAACTCTGGTCAGGACCTTTGAGCGCTATGACCGTTACTTCATGCCCGGCATCGACCAGAGTTTGGGCTTCATTATGTACTCTGGCGTCCGCCGGATAGGTGTTATTTGCGACCGCCATGATGATCTTGAGGCTTTTCACAGTTGAAGGACTCATGTTGACTGTCTTTTCCTGACCTCATGCTTTGCGTTCACGAGCACTGCCGATGATTCTGGCTGGTACACCGGCGACAATGGCATAGGCAGGAACATCGCGGGATACGACGGCCCCGGCCCCAACGATGGCGTTTTCTCCAATGCAAATGCCGCCCAGGATGGTGGCATTGCTGCCGATGGCGGCGCGGCGCTTGATGACGGTTTCAACAAGTTCCCAATCTTCATCGGTCTGAAAACGGCCTTCGGGCGTGGTAGCCCGTGGATACATGTCATTCACGAACATCACGCCATGCCCCACAAAAACTCCATCCTCAATCGTGACACCGGAGCAGATAAAGGCATGAGACTGCACTTTGCAGTGTTGACCGATTTTCACATGACTTTGTATCTCCACAAATGGGCCAATCTGGGTGAAATCACCCAACTCACAGCCATAAATATTGACCATTTCCGGGTAAAAAATGCGTACCTGCTCGCCCATCGTGACATTGCTTGCTACTGGCATTATCCCTCCGCGTCTAGATTGCTCCTTCCCTGACCAAATTCAAGTATTAGAGACGCACGGTGACATAATTCGCTTCAAACTCACGAACGCTATCTGCCACGTACTGCACCTGTTCCTTTGAAATTCCCGGAAACATTGGGAGCGATAGAATCTGACCGGCCTGCGCCTCGCTGATGGGAAGATTGTTTGTAACCAGATTGGCTGATTGATAAAACGGCGTTTTGTGAATAGGAACCGGATAGTGGATTCCTGTCGCGATTCCCCGATCTTTTAGAAACTCGCTGAGTGCGTCGCGCTGGGCTGTGCGGATCACATACAGATGCCAGACCGATTCTGTATCGTCGGGCACAATTGGGGTAATAACCGATGTATCTGCCAGCGCCGCGCTGTACCACTGCGCGGCCTGACGACGCTTCTCATTCCACTCATCAAGAACACGCAACTTGATTTGAAGGATGGCGGCATGAATGGTGTCCAGACGATGATTGTACGGCTGGTGGACGTGGTTGTACTTGCCAATTTGCCCGCAGTTACGCATCGCCGTTAGTTTTTCAATCACACTTTCATCTGCTGTTGTGATGATGCCTCCATCTCCAAAAGCGCCCAGATTCTTGGCAGGATAGAGGCTGAAACCCGCAATGTGACCCAGCGAACCGATTCGTTGTCCGTTGTAGCGTGCGCCGTGTGCGTGACTGGCATCCTCAACGACGATCAAGTTGTGTTCCTCGGCAATCGCCATGATTTCGTCCATTTTGGCTGGTATACCATAAAGATGAACGACCATGATTGCCTTCGTCTGTTTGGTGATGGCTGCTTCAATCTTCTGTGGGTCGATGTTATAGGTGTCCGGTTCTGGATCAACAAGGACGGGTGTCGCCCCGGTGAAGGTAACGGCGGCTGCCGACGCGATAAACGTGTTGGCTGGCAGAATAACCTCGTCGCCCTCTCCAATATCGTAGGCCAACAAAGCCAGCTTCAATGCTGATAAACCGCTGTCAACTCCTACCGCGAAGGCAGTCTCGGAGTACGCCGCAAAGTCCTCTTCAAAAGCCCGGGCCTGATGGCCGAGGACGAAGTTACCTTTGCTAACGACCTCTTCAATAGCGGTCATCATTTCGTCGTGTAATGGTGCATGCATGGCTTGAAGGTCTACAAATGGGATATTCATGTATCTAGTCTCCTGCTATTGACTTTAGGATTCTGTGGTTGGAGTTCGTGAACCTGGTGAGAACGCCCAGATATTCAAATTCGTCGCTAATGAGCAATACATGACCGCCCAGACCGCCCTGCAATGACTTCTCAGCAGCTTCTAGAACCTGCACAACGCGCAGACCAGATTCACCATCACTTTGTGGAGTAAGGTCGTTCTGAATGCAGTCCAGGAAATGCTCAACTTCCATTCTCAAGGGTTCATATGAGTCGATGCTGGGGACGACAATATCGCCTTGATAGTAGCTGCACTCAGTATCACAATGATTATTCGATGATTGCGTGAAGTTGACTCCTTTATCATAGAGCTTTATCTTCTCGACAGGATCAACATCGTCATAAACTAACATTCGCTTGCTGCCGACCACAGTAATCTTTCTGGTTTTACTGGGATCAAGCCAGCTCAGGCGGATATTTGCCTGAATGCCGTCCCCGAATTTCAAGTGCATGTACACCACATCATGAACATTCCTATCCTTGAGCACAAAGGCCCCTCCCTCACCGGATACGCTGACAGGCGTTTGTCCGAGCAGGTAGAGGATGATCGAGATGTCGTGTGGAGCGAGGTCCCACATCGCGTTGATATCGGGGTTGAACAAACCCAGATTGCCGCGTACCGCATCGATGTAGTAGATTTCTCCCAGCGTGCCACTATCGATAATCTCTTTAATGGCCCGAACGGCAGGGTTATACTCAAAGGTATGCCCGACCATCAACACCCGGTTGTGGCGTCTGGCTATCTGGATGAGCTTTTTACCATCATTGGAATCCAGCACGAACGGCTTTTCAACCATTACGTGAAGCCCGTTTTCCAGACAGTCACGTACAATCTTGTAGTGTGTGGCAGGTGGTGTTGAAACGACGATAGCATCCAGATCCATCTCAAACATATCGTGGTAGCTTGTTGTTGTAACAATGCCCGGAAAGCGAGCTTTTAATTTATCCAGCTTGGCTTGATCGAGGTCCGCCACAGCCACAAATTCCGATTGGTCCGATTCGACCAGATTGCGGGCGAGATTCGGTCCCCAGTACCCCACTCCAATTTGACCTGTACGTATCTTATCCATGATTTCCCCTTCATTTTCCCCTACGTTACTTCGAGTAAGTGGCTACTCAATGTGCCCCTAAACAAAGTTAAGTATTATTCCGCTCCTTTACCTTTAAGAACACGCAGAGGCGTCATAAAAAGAATCTTTAGATCCAGCAACAAGTTCTGGCGAGTGGCATACTCAATATCCATCTCGGTCATTTTTTCAAAGCTTACTTCGCTGCGACCCCGCACCTGCCAGTAACCTGTCATACCCTGCCGGGCAGCAAAGCGTTTTTTGTGCCAGTCAGTGTACTCCTCAACTTCATAGCGAAGCGCAGGACGCGGCCCAACCAGGCTCATTTCACCACGAACGACGTTGATAAGTTGGGGGACTTCATCAAGACTGGTTTTGCGTAAGAATTTGCCGATGCGAGTAATGCGGGGGTCTTCCTTGATTTTGTACTCTGTCCCGGCATTGTTATTGATGGCCTGCATTTTTGCTTCATCGTTGCGAATGAAAGCTTTCACAAAATTGCGATGTAGATCATGGGGGGCTTCCGCCGACATTGTTCGAAACTTGTAGATCGTAAACGGGAAAATCTCCCACATGTATTTGCCGTCTATCTTCACGCGCCGCCCACCAAAGCGTTCCTGCGCAAAAATGGGCGATCCTTTTGAATCCAGCCGGATTAGAATTGAAATGACCAGCATCAGGGGGGTAAGCATTATGATTACAAGTGTGCTCACAACAACATCCATCATGCGTTTAATTCCGAAGTAAATTTGATGCCCGCCTACCGGTGCCACATATCCGAACTCACCGGGCGGGCTACCTATGCGGCCTTTAGCTGGAACCATTGTGCTGTGTGTGTTGGTCACGCTTTGCTCCGTAAAGATTGAAACAAATCAACGGACATTTCGGTTTGCGGTTAGTTGATCTACGGCAACAAAAAAAATCTGTCTATTACGCTCAATTTATCGACAGATTTCGTTTTACATATTTCATGCAGAGCGTGAACTCATGGTAGGTGATTTGTATCTGAGAACTATCGGAGGAGCATTCGAACTTTTATAGAATATCCTGACAGGTACATTATGGCGAGCATAGGATTATCTGATGTCGTATGTGAGTAAATGCACTGGTTGAGCGGCAGTATGAGAGTAAGGCATTGAAAAGCCGTAAATTTAGTTCTTTACGCGATATGTGAAATGAAGACACAACCCCCTCTGTCGCTGGCGCGACATCTCCCCCATGTTTGGGGGAGATTGGGTTAAGACCACCTATCGTGACGCCCGTGGTGTTGCACCAGTTCCCTCCCCATGCATGGGGAGGGTTAGGGAGGGGTCAACAAGGTTCAAGTTCCCAAATCTATTTCACATAGAGCGTTCTTTAGAAGCAGGTTAAATTTTCACACGGGCAATGTGGGGTGCGGCGAGATTGGTTAGATTGTCGACGATGAGAGTATCTTGCTTAAGCCGCGTAACTGAGACCAATGAGCTGCATTTTAGTTCCTTTTAATTTCTCTCGAATGCTTATTGTGATAGACTACACAAATGACCGTTTGAATAACCCAATGCTAAGGATAACCTGTGAGACATCGCTGGATAGCGCTTGTACTGATAAGTGTACTGTTTCTTGCCGCCTGTGGCGACGATTCCGACGCACCTTATGACATCGACGAATTACCGGACGGCACCGATGTGTCACGCGGTGAGGAGATTTTTAAGAACGGTGGCAAGGCTGGCCCAGCTTGTGCTTCATGCCATCGACTCGACGGCACAGATACGGCTGCCGCCCCCTCACTGAAGGGTTT
This sequence comes from Chloroflexota bacterium, assembly GCA_022616515.1. Lineage (GTDB taxonomy): Bacteria > Chloroflexota > Anaerolineae > Aggregatilineales > J027 > JAKEEQ01. Next base: position 17,916 of record JAKEEQ010000504.1, read on the forward strand.
TGCGAATCGGGCAGATGATCGTGTGGATGATTTGTCGGCATGGGAATATGCCTTTACCAGTATTCTCACTCCCGGTGAGCATCTGGTTGCCGGTTATGGAAACGCCATGTATGGAAACTACGGTGATGACCTCTCTAAGCAAGAAGTAGCCGATGTCATTGCCTACCTGCTGACATTAGACGAGTAAGTATTGGTAATGATTGTAAAACTCAGGAATGTGACGAAGAAGTATCAGGAAGCCGAACGTGAACGGGTAGTCCTCGACAGTGTAGACGCCAGCTTTGCCGAAGGTGAATTTGCGGTGCTGCTGGGGCCGTCTGGCAGCGGCAAAAGCACCGTCCTCAATCTCATCAGCGGGGTGGATCAGGCGGACAGTGGTGAGATCATCGTCTGTGATACGACCATCACCAGTCTGCAAGAACCCGGTTTAACCCTCTTTCGCCGCGATAATGTCGGCATCATTTTTCAATTCTTCAACCTCATCCCGACACTCACCGTGCTGGAGAATATCATTCTGCCCTTTGAGTTACAGGGCAATTCCCACAAAGCCGCTCGCCAGCGCGGTCAAACCGTACTGGAGCAAGTTGGGTTGGGTGACCGGGCAGACGCATTTCCAGATCGCCTGTCGGGGGGACAACAACAGCGTGTTGCTATTGCCCGCGCACTGGTCCACGAACCAACACTGATTCTGGCTGACGAACCAACCGGAAATCTTGACCCCACGACGGGCAAAGCAGTGGTGGAACTACTGCTGAAAACGACTCGCGACGCTGGCAAAACACTGATTATGGCGACGCACAGCATGGAAATCGTGCCCTATGCCGACCGTGTGTTCCGCATTGATGATGGTAAATTAGTCGAAGATACACAGCGGCTGCGTAAGGGTGCTGAAATTCGTGCCGAACTGGAAAGCCAACTGCACAATCAATATGAAATGAAGATGTCGGAAATCTAATGCCGCGTTCACTTTTCCGCTATATGTGGCAGCACATTATCCGCCGCGCCACCCAATCTATCCTGTTAGTAATCGGGGTGATGATCGGTGTGGCGATGGTTGTCGCTATCGACATCGCCAACAACAGCGCATCTGCCGCCTTCGAACTGAGTACGGAATCTATCACCGGCAGGGCAACTCACGAAATTGTGGGCGGGCCAAAAGGTTTTGACGAGTCGATATATACCCACATTCGTACCGAGATCGGCTGGGAAGCGGCTGCCCCCATTGTTCAGGACTATATGATCGCCCCCGAACTTGACCACCAGCCACTGCTACTGTTAGGCGTTGATCCATTTGCCGAACGTCCATTCCGTGATTATATAGCCACGTCGGGCAACATTGAGTTCATCACCGGCGACAGCGGCACGATTGAGGCATTGGGGCGTTTGTTAGTACAGCCAAACACCGTCTTGATGAGCAATCAACTGGCGGAGCGTTACGGTATTCAACCCAACGACTCTATAACGCTGCAATATGGGGCGGATGTTCGGGAGGTGACGGTGGTTGGCCTGATAGAGTCGGATGATGACTTGACGAGAGAGGCCCTGCGCGGCACATTGATTGTCGATATTGCCACCGCTCAAGAACTGCTGAATATGGAAGGCCGTCTATCGCGTATCGACCTGATTATCGACCGCGACACACAGGCAGGGGAAGTGGCGTTTCGGGCCATTGAAGACATTTTACCGACCGGGGTCTTGCTGCAAAAATCGGAAGCCCGGTCACAGGCACTGGTCAGCCTGACCGATACCTTCACGCTTAACCTGACAGCAATGAGCCTATTGGCGCTGGTCGTGGGGATGTTCCTTGTCTACAACACAGTCATGTTCAGCGTGGTGCAGCGCCGCCCGGTGATTGGCACGCTGCGCAGTGTCGGGGTGACACGGCGTCAGATATTCGTGCTGGTGTTGACCGAAGCCGCTATCCTGAGCACGGTTGGAGCTATTTTCGGTCTGGGGCTGGGTATCATTCTTGGTCAGTTAACCGTTAACCTTGTCACGCAGACCATCAACGACGCCTTTTTCACCGTAACGGTCCGCACCATTCAGGTCACACCCTTGACCCTGCTCAAAGGAATTGTGGTGGGTGTTGGTGCAGCCGTGGTTGCCGCACTGCTGCCCTCCTACGAAGCGACATTTACCCCGCCCGTTAGTTCCATCCGGCGCAGTGAAATCGAAGAGCGGACCCACGCGGCTCTGCCGTATATCACAGCAGGTGGTCTGGTGCTGGCGATGGCTGGTGGATTGATGCTCATCCCTCGCCAACTCGTGCTCAACTTTGGCGGAATTTTTGGCATTATTGTGGGGCTGGCCCTGCTGACAATGATGACAACTGTGGTAACGATGCGTCTGGTGCGCCCCGTCACGGGTCGTTTGGGCGGGATGCTCGGACGGATGGCCCCCCAGAGTATTACGCGCAATCTCAGCCGGACCAGCGTGGCAATTGCAGCCCTCATGGTAGCGGTCAGCGTCATTGTGGGGGTGACGGTGATGGTGGGTTCGCTGCGCATTACCGTCGAGCAGTGGCTGGCAGACACCCTGCGGGCCGATATTTTCATCAGTGTGCCCAACTTAACGGCGGGGCAATTTGCGACACCGCTCGATCCTCAGGTGATTAATGACGTGGAGTCAGTGGATGGGATTGAGCGCGTGATTTATGTGCGCAGCATTTATACCCGTACTCCAGACAACGAAACACCCCTGCTGCTAAATGCCATCATGAGTGACATCAGTCAAGGGAACCGTAGTTTTGTGTATTCGGTGGATCGTCCGAAGAAGGAGATCATTGATCAGGTCATCAACGGCAACGGCCTGATTATGACCGAGAATTTCGCCAATAATCGTGATATTGAATGGCGGGATGACCTGACACTGACGCTGATGACCGACAGCGGCCCCGTTGAATTTCCGGTGCTGGGCATCTATCAGGATTTCACAACCACGCAGGGCGGCGTAGCCATTGGATTGAAACAGTACCGTCAGTTGTGGAACGATGACAGCATCAGTAGTCTGGCAGCATATGTTACCGACGATGCCGATATTGACACAGTGGTGCAAGATGTTCAGGAAAAACTATCCGGCTATGAACTGTTGGTGCAATCCAACGCACAGATTAGAACCGCCGCAATGGAAGTTTTTGACCGGACGTTTGCCATCACCGGGGCACTTAATTTGCTGGCGACGGTGGTTGCCTTTATCGGGATTTTGAGCGCATTGATGGCCCTCCAACTGGAACGGCGCAAAGAAATCGGCATTATGCGCTCTAACGGCCTGACACGGGGACAATTATTCCGCCTGACGCTGTGGGAGACGGGCCTCATGGGAGCAACGGCGGGAACGCTTGCCCTGCCGGTCGGTCTGGTGCTGGCGTTTATCCTGATCTATGTCATCAACCTGCGCAGTTTCGGCTGGACGATGGAGATTGCGCTGCGTCCCGAATTCTTCATTCAGGCTTTTGCGGTGGCTGTCGGTGCGGCACTGCTGGCCGGGTTGTATCCTGCATGGCATATCGGGCGTATCCAACCCTCAGACGCCTTACGACAGGAATAATGGTCCTCTAACGCATATATGAGTAGAATGTAGACTATTCGACAGCAAGCAACATTAGAGGTTCGATGAAAAGAACACTATCACTGACCATTGTGTTGGTCATTGTCAGCTTATTGTGGGTTATACCATCGCAGGCACAGAATAGCTCAGGCTGGCAAGCGTGGCTATATAACCGGAGCGCCAATGAACTCGTGCGCGTTAATGAAACCGGTGAAGTATTACAACAAACCGCTGCCCCCGCCCTTGATGGAGAGACACTGCTGGGCGGTGCAATAGCGTTTTCCGAAGCTGGAAATCGGGCTGCAACGTGCTCTGAAGATGAAAATGGGAACGTTACACTGATCGTCTATGATCTCACCAATGAGGAGGTCCTGCAAACACGCGAGTTAGGCAACGTGGCTCATTGTACCCTCACCGGACACTCCTTCGATGGAAGACAACTTGCGTATGGTGTGTTAAATGACATCTACGAAAATCTTGAGGGCTGGGCCTTTGAAGTGATGGACTGGCAAACCGGCGAGATTCTGTATTCACTGAATTCCGAAGATGCCGAAGTGATGGTGACCGATTATCTGTCAGTTCCAGCACCCGCGTATCACGAGGGCGGCCTGCTGGTGCTGCGCATGGACCCGTTTGCCATCGGTGGAGAAATGACCCATGCTTTACCGAGTTTTGTCTGGGAGCCAGCGGAGAATCGCCTGGGTCGTCAGGTAGATGATGTTTACGGCAATCCGGGATTGGATATTTTGTCGCAGCGCGGCGAGATTATCTGGCTGGAGACGGACGAAGATTATACGACTCCAACCAACTCCGCATTGCTGCCCTATACACCAATGAACGTCATCAAATCCTCCGACAGATCCGGTCAGCATCAGGTCATTGTATCCGGGGAAGGCGAAGCTATTGGCGCAATCACATACGCGGATAACGGTCAGAAGGTGCTCTTTCAGACGATTGCCTATCATACCAACCGTGCCCCCACCTACTCGTGGAATGTCATTGATCGCAACGGAAACGTCACATCACTGGGTGAGCTGGCCCCGTCGGTTATTGATGCCGCACCAACCCGTGACGGATTTGCCCTGCTTTATCAGGAAGGCGGCCAAACCCTTCTTGCCCGATATTCGTTTGTCAGGAACAGATTGCAGGAACCGGAGATTATCTGGACTGGCGAAGGTGACGCTTTTCAATGGTGGCTGGTATGGTCTACTCCCATTACGGGTGAAGGCAATCTGGTTTCGTGGCAGAATGTGGCTCCCTAATTATTGGCAGCCCGGCTAAGAAATAGGCGGCGGTCGTCAAACGGTGAAACTGCTATTCTTGCCGGGCCAGCGGAGTTGATGTTTTCGTGCCGGGAAAGTGCGCGGCTCAATCCAGATCAGCCAGAAATTCATTCCACAATTTCCAGATCATTCCATTCACTGCCTTCTGCGAGATAGACCCCCGAACGCGCCACCCAGCCGGTTGTGTCATCGGGGAGTTGAATCTTGACCCATTGCTCATCTTCAGTGAGACCCAGCGCGAATATCGGGTCGTTGGCCTGCAAGACGCGGATACGCGGCAGGTCCTGTGATGGCGTTTCACGAACATCAATCAGGCCGCTGGCATAGGCAAAGGGCATTAAGGCGAAAGAACGCGGATCATCGCGCAGGCCAATCCACGTCACCAGACTGCCATTGGTATTGGCTATCAGAGTCCAATCTGGACTGAACAATACCTGTGTTGAAAGTTCAATATTGCCCCGCAGCCGCCCGGTCACGAAATCATAGAAACGTGCCGCGAAATTCTCACGGGTGGTGACCAGTGTTCCGCCATCCGGACTGACCAGCACCCCGTCAACCGCGCCATCCAGCCAGCGATTAAGTAGTGGTACGCCTTCATTGTTGATAACCCACATCCGTGCTCTGGCTCGTCCATCAATCGAAACAGCCCATGTACCATCGGCATTAAACGTAACCGTATTGATTCCGCTCAAATTATCCTGAATGGTCTGGATGATGTTGCCTGTTTCAAGGCTCCAGAAAGTGGCTGTCTCACCCTCCCATGTCACAATAATGGGGCGCTGTGGCACGAAATTTGCGCCATCCGGTACGGTATCTAACTCGAATTCTGGCTCGTCGAATTCTCCCTGTTGCCACAGTTGTGTTTCATCGCCCCACGTCAAAATCCAGTCCTCGGAAGCCAAATAATGGTCGGCTTCAACGTTAAGCACATCCTCCACAATACCATCCGACACATCAACCAGCAATAAACGCCCCGACTCGTCAAGAATATAGAGCGTGTCGCCAAGCACCGACCATTCAAGTGCGGTCTGGATGAAGAGGTTGGCACTCAAGTTAAGATCAAACAGGCGCAGTTGTTCATTGACGTCCACTGTCAGCAGCCGATCATCACTCAGATACTGCATGTCCAGCAAGGTATTGCTGCCAGCGGTTATGATGCGCTGCGGTGCGGAGGCTCCCATCTGTGGTGTTGCGACATTGAACAGCGCAACATCATCTTCAAAGGCAACGGCTAGCCGCTGACCGTCCGGCGCGATGGCAAACCGGCTGACACCGACCAGATAATCAGTCAGGCACAGGCGCAGTTGTCCCGGACGCTGCCCAAGTGCGCGAACATTCCATACACACAGTTGACCATCAACGCTTGTTGTGACAAAAGCACGAGTTTCGCGGCTGAACGCCATTTCAAACACCGGGGCTTGATGGGCATCCAGCAGAGTCAGAATCTTTAAATTATCGACATCATCGGCTTCAATGGGACGGACGTTATCACCCTGAGCGTGGGCGATGAAGGGGATGAACAGTAACAGAATCACAACCAACCAGAATTTATTCATACCAGTACGACTCCTTGTCGATGCCCATTATAGTTGAGAGGGGGACACTTTTTCGTAAATTGGGGCCGAGCGTTGTGCTGGAAGGCGGACACAGCACTGCTGTGTCCCTACGGAGCCGTTCGTTTAAAGACGAATCGTTGTTATACAGATGGCGCGTAGGGACGCCCCGTTGGGCATCCGCCGCCGAAAAAGCCGTTATCAGCGGCTTTTGCAAAAATGTCTCCCTGCCAGCCCATTATAACGCAGTCAGGCGCGGCACTGGATGACGATAACCGGGTTATCTGAATGCAGACTGCCATTTCTCAAGCAGTTCGCTTTCGCGCTCACGGGTAAGCGTGCCCTGTGCGACCAGCGGGCCTTCACTGGCAGGTTGGGCCTCTTCGGTCAACCATCGGTAGCTATCCGCGACAATCTCACGCACCGGACGCAATGTAAGGCCAGCCGCCAGCGCTTTATCAACCTTGACCGTATGGATGCCTTTCATCTCGGAGGGAACCCACAGCGGCAATGACTGCCAGGGAATAACCTCGTTATCCACCAGAAACTGCTCGTCAACCCACTGAAATTCGACATTGCTGTTTGTCACCTCCCTGATGACGGATAGTGTCTCGCGGAGCGGCACACCTGTCCCGGTGGCGTTGAAGATGCCCACTGCCTCGTTTTCCAACAGATCAACACACAATCTGGCAAGATCGCGTACATCAATAAACTGCATGGGCTGTTCCGGGTCGCCGGGAGCCAGCATCGTTCCACCCGCTGCCCCGCGCAGAATCCAGTAGGCGAAACGGTGGGTGTGATCGTGCGGCCCAACAATCAAGCCCGGACGCACCATAATGTGATGATCGGGATAGTAGTCCATGACCACATTTTCACACAACACCTTGAGGCCGCCGTAGGTTTCCCCGGTGATCTCTTCGGTGGTTTCATCTTCCAGTGTTGCCAGCGGACTATCTTCATGTGTATTCGGGTCGTGTTCAATGTTCGCATACACTGAAATGGTTGAGATAAACAGATATTGTTTGACAGCATCTTGCAGCAGTTTGGCCGACTGCTCAACCACACGCGGGACATATCCGCAGGTGTCGATGACGGCATCCCACTGGCGGCCTTCCAGAGCCACTAAATCGCCATCACGATTGCCGGTGAGATGCTCGGCCTCGTCGAAAAGATCGGGGTTGGTTTTGCCGCGATGAAAGAGCGTAACGTTGTGGTTGCGCGATAGCAACTCCTCAGTGATGGCACGTCCGACAAATTGCGTACCGCCGATTATGAGAATATCCATAAAAAAACTCCTCTGTACACAGTGCACAGAGGGTATCTGATAATCGAGAAAAAGGTTGTATTGTCGTGGGCGTTCTAATGAAATTCTCAGCCGGGGGGCCAGCCCATCCGCCGCCCCGACATGATGTGCATATGGATGTGCTGTACGTCCTGACCGCCGTGTTCGCCTTCATTCAAGACGAGACGATAGCCATCATCTACG
>JAKEEQ010000505.1 GCA_022616515.1 Chloroflexota bacterium
ATTTACTCAAACGCATCTTGTACACACGCTTTAGCATTGATGTTCAGTCTTTTCAATGGGATGCTGACGTTGCTTTTTAATTTCACATAGAGCGTATCATATGAAAAAGCAGATTCTTCCACAATATACATGCTATTGTCACCGCCCAAGAATACGACAGTTGCTCCAAGTTTATTTTGCATCTGATTTGTGAACCACTGCATCGCATCTACGATACTTTTGGAAAACTCGCCTACGTTTTTGATGTCATTTTTTAAAACCAAATATTCTATATAAGATCCGATGTCATCGCCATCTATCGAAATATAATGTAATGAACTCAAGAACGCTCCCCTAGCTAGATACTTTTGAGATACGCTTCCCAATATTAGCTCATTTGTTATTTCTAACAAAATACCAGTGAAGATATATTAAATTCAAAACTTAAGCCAATATAGTAGAGACAGCCTGTTTCGTGCCATCAATTGTAGGCTATCGTTGGTTTTGGTAGCCTCCACAGCGCTTGATGGGCAATGTCATTTGACAGCCAAGCAAAGCCCGTATAGCTTACAAATTGAATTGTCTGCCTAGATCTTCCTACAACGTCCGAGGACATGTCGCAAAGCTTCTTCAATCTCCGGGTAAAGAAATTCATAGCCGCTGTCCTGCAATTTCTGTGATGACACCTTCTGGTTTGCCAGCAGCAGCGAATCACCCATCTCGCCAAAGGCCCACTTTATCGCGAAAGCAGGCAGAGGCACGAGTGTCGGGCGATGCATCACTTTGCCCATTGTGTGGGTGAAGGTCTTGTTGGTGACCGGGTTGGGCGTTACGGCATTGTATGTGCCGCCCATGTCATCGTTTAACAGGGAATGATTGATAACACCCAGCACGTCATCCAGTGTAGTCCAGCTCAGATACTGCTCGCCACTGCCGATGACACTCCCCGCGCCCATTCGAAAGGGTAGATGCAGCCGCGCCAACATACCGCCCGCCAGCGTTAACATGACGCCAAAACGGAGGATGACGACGCGCATACCAGCATCAACAGCAGGTTGCAGAGCGGCTTCCCATTCCCGAACGACCTCAGCCAGAAAATCATCCCCGGAGTCACTGTTTTCGTCAAGGAGATTGCCATGCCGTGAACTGTAATAACCAATAGCTGAGGCCGATACAAGCACACCAGGTGGATTCGCCATATTCGCCAGTGTTTCGGCAAGAAGGCGCGTTCCTTTAATGCGGCTCTCCAATATCCGCTTTTTGCGGGCAGCCGTCCAGCGCTCATCGCCAATGCTTTCACCCGCCAGATGGACCACCGCATTTACGTCTTCCAGCCCCTTCGAGTCGATTTCGCCTGCCAGCGGCTGCCACAACACGGCATTTTCATCCCCGGTGTGATGGCGCACGATGGGCGTGACCTTATGCCCTCCGGTGGTCAGGAAATGGCGCAGCGCCGAGCCAACCATGCCGCTGCTGCCTGTAATAGCGACATTCAAGCGTGGTTTAGCACTGTACTGGCTGTGTAGTTTCAAGTCGTTGCGGGTTACCGCGTGACGATAGCGGAAGACACGTTCAAATTTGGAGCGTGCAAACCATCCGCCCAACAACTCCCCCAATGCACCAAGCGGCAGCGAATACTCAATGCGATCTTCCAATTGGCTGGAAGTGCTGCTGGTGTTATGTATCAGATGGGTGTGTTCATATGTTGCGAAGGGTCCTTTGACCAGCACATCCTTGAACTGCTTACCGTATTCATAAGCCTCATGTCTGAGCAGCCAGCGCTGTTTAAACGGCCCGATGCTAACGCGCAAATCCACGCGGGCGTCGTTCCTGATACCGCCCGTATGGCTTTTGACCTCGACAGTCTCCCACGGTGGGGTGAGGCGGTTGAATGCGCCGGGGCGTTCGTGCCAGCCAAAAAGCTCCTGTGCCGGTGAGTCAATATCGACTTTACGGATGAAAGTTTGCTTGCCCATTTTTGTCGTGTACATACCTTATGCAACTCTAAGACAGAGAGTACCACATTTGTATAACTTGCAAAATGAATCTTTGTTAAGAGGGGTGAACTTTCCCTCGAATCAGGGGGTAAACTTCAAGAATAGGGAAAAAGGAAACCTGATGAAAAATACTCTGCTTGTTGTGGCAGGATTACTCCTTGTCGCCACAATGTTTATGGCAACCACGACCAGCTACGGCGCACCATCACCTCAAACCACCGAAACACCAGCAGCACCACCTGAATCGGACGACGGCCTTATCGAACCCGGCGATTATGGGGCAAGTATTGTCTCGGCGGGACTACTGCGCCACTATTTCTTTCACATCCCGACCGGGTATGATGGCGAGACACCCCTGCCCATGTTAATCAGCTTTCATGGCTTTACGTCCACGCCACAGCAAAATATGATCACCACCGGATTTCCCCGGATGGCAGACGAAAAGGGTTTTATTGCCGTATTCCCGGAGGGATATAACGACCCGGCAGGTTGGTATGCTCATGATGATGCCGAACTTGAATTTCCGGACGATGTCCAGTTTACCCGCGATGTAATTAACGATATGCGGGCACGCTATGCTGTTGACCCGACGCGTATTTACATCACAGGATTTTCCAACGGCGGCGGCATGGCTCACCGTATCGGCTGTGATATGGCGGATGTGGTGGCAGCCGTCGCGGCGGCAGGTGGCACACACATCAATGAGGACCCGTGTGCGCCGGTTCGCCCTGTGCCGATGATGGGCTTGCATGGGCGTGAGGACAGTATCACCCCTTACCACGGTACGCCCGATCTTCTCGAATCCATACCGGAATGGGCGCGGGAGTGGGCCATTTATAACGGCTGTGATTTAACGCCGACTGTTGACGACTCGGATGAGACGGTTTATGTCGAGCAGTGGAATGGCTGTGAGCAAGGCTCAACGGTGATATTGCGCACCTACGAAGGCATGGAGCATCGCTGGCCGCCGGATGGCAGTGAAATTGTGTGGGATTTTGTCAGCCAGTATACGCTGCCCGCAGAATACGTGGAGGACCTCCAGCCCGCCGCGGTGAGCGAATACAGCAAGCCCGGTGATTATCGAATCACCCTGTTTTCGGTGGATGAACTGCGCAGTTTCGTCCTGCATGTTCCGGTTAACTATGATCCGAACACGCCAACGCCAGTGGTGTTCAGTTATCATGACTTCGGCTCCAATCCGATTGGCAATGTGACACAGACCCGCATCACGCTGCTGGCCGATGACGAGAACTTTATCGTCGTCTTCCCGCAGGGACGCGGCGAACCGCTGGCCTGGTTCACCGAAGCACAAGCACCGGAAGGCATTGCCACCGATACCGAGTTCTTCGTCAATATACTCGACCGCCTCAATACAGAACTCAACGTTGATAACAATCATGTGTTTGTGACGGGCTTTTCGCTGGGTGGAGGCATGGCCCATCGCATTGCCTGTGATGTATCGGAACGGGTGACGGCGCTTGCGGTAATTGGCGGTGCGCATTTCATTGACCAGCCCTGCGAACCTGCCATCCCGGTTCCCGTGATTGCCATCCACGCACTGGATGATGAAGTTACACCCTATACCGGCATTGATGATGTCCTTGAACCGATTGACGAATGGGTGAATGAATGGGCTGTTCACAATGGTTGTGCCGCCGAGCCGGAAATGTCTATGGTGGACGGATTCAATTTCGTGGAGTGGACGGCCTGCGATGCTCCCACGCAGCTTTATACCGTGTTGACCGGCGGGCACACATGGTTTGACGGCACTAACGAACGCATCTGGGATTTTTTCAACCAGCAGTAAACGGTTGCGTCACTTGCCGCCGCAAAGTCCCTCTCCGCATCTGCGGAGAGGGACTGAGAGAGGAGTGTATGTCGACCCCTTTGAGCAAGTCCTGAACAGCCACGCTATAATAGCGGGACGCTTGATTTCACTGGCTGAAAGTTACCGTTATGATTACCTACAAAATGGACTGTGCGGGCGTTGATTGGGAAGCCATGCGCCGCATCTTGATTGAAGACGATTTTGACAACGGGCGCACCCCTGAACAGTATCGCGATTCCTTTGAAAATACCGATGTCGTCTGCATCGCCTATGATGACGACAACATCATCGGCACCGTTCGCGCCCTGTCCGATGGCGTGTGCAATGCCTACATCATCGACGTGTGGACCTATACACCGTATCGCCGTCAGGGTCTCGCCAGCAAAATGATGAATCTGGTGCTGGAAAAACTGAGCGGTCAGCACGTTTATCTCTTCACCGATGATCGTGCGGATTTTTATGAGTCGCTGGGCTTTGTGAAGCAGCCGCATGGCATGAGCAAAGTTGTGGGACAGTGGCTGCAATCCGGGGATTAGGGGCATGAAAGCTGGCATTATCCGACTCAACGACGAACCAACTTTTATCATTGTTGATGAGAATACCTATCACCTGCCCGGTTTGCGGCGCTTTAATTTACCCATCAACCACCTGAATGAAGCGCCAGAATTGCAGGAAGTCATTGATGCTGCCAGTTGGTTTGACGATATACGCGGCTGTTATCGTCTGGATGACAGGTCGCGACTGATTGTCGGGCGCAAATTTGACGGGCAAACACCGCTCTATTTCATCGATCACGATTTCGCCCTGTATCGCATTTACCCGGTAGGTGAGCATGAATTTCTAGCTGAAACGGGTGATGTGCTGCTGATTGATGGCGACCGCATCACATTAGGGCAACACAAAGGTATCCGCGAAGATTTTTACCAGATGGAGCACATTATCATTGATACTGGCGACTATCAACTGGCGGGATCATTACTGGTGCTGGATGCTGTCAAAAAGCCATTCCCGGTCATCATCATTGTGCATGGCTCGGATACCCATGACCGCGATTTTTATGAGTGGCGAGCACAGCCATATTTAGAGGCAGGATGCGCGGCCTTTGTGTATGACAAACGCGGCTGGTTCGAGTCAACGGGCGATGCCCTCACCTCGCAGATTTTGGAACTGACTGGTGATGTTGTAAAGGCATACGAATATCTTCAGGGGCGTGATGATGTCGGGGCAGTTGGCCTCTACGGCTTCAGCAATGGGGGCTGGACGGCTCCACTGGCGGCCACCCGTGTCGAAAATCCGGCTTTTCTGGTGGTGATGTCCGGGGCAGGCTACTCTGCCGCCCGTCAGGAGCAAATCCGCCGCACCAACGTCGTCAAAGAACTTGGCGCAAATGAAGCCGGGGCTGCCTTCGTGAGCAAATTCTGGGAAATGGCCTATCAATTTGGCGCTGACGGACAGTGGACGCCCGAACTTGAATCTATGATTATTGAGATGAATGCACATGAATATTTACAATCCCTGCCAAAATCCGACCACGCGCCAACCTTACAGCCCGTACCGCCGGTGATGCCATTGGAAGACTGGCGGACATTAGGCGGAACACTGGCAGATATGGGTATTGACCCTGTGCCGCTGGTGCAGCAGTTAGATTGCCCTGTACTGTTTGTGTGGGGCGAGCGGGACATGCTGCAAAATGTGGCTGAGAGTTATGAGCGCATACAGAATGCAGTGGCAGGCCGTGATAACGTGCGCCTTGAAGTTATCCCGGATGTATCGCACCAATTCTTTGAACCCGTGCCGCCACCGGAGGGCATACGCTACGCCAAAGCCGAATGGCTGCTGCATCATATGACGGCATCACGCGCCGCCCATAACCTGCAAAAAGTTTGGATTGAGAGTATTATTCAACGCAGCAAATCGTGAATTGATTTGTGAAAATTTTTCCCACCTGACCTTCGCTTCCCCTCTATCGCTAGCGCGACATCTCCCCATAAATGGGGAGACATGGAGAGGGAAGTCGTAGAGCCGAGAATCTCCTCCTCCATTTATGGCTGGCGGAGGGACACTTTTCAAAAAGGAGAGAAGGACTTATCCTGACAGAAACCAACCACAGTCACTGACAAGGATAAGTCCATG
>JAKEEQ010000506.1 GCA_022616515.1 Chloroflexota bacterium
ATTTACTCAAACGCATCTTGTACACACGCTTTAGCATTGATGTTCAGTCTTTTCAATGGGATGCTGACGTTGCTTTTTAATTTCACATAGAGCGTAAGATAGTTGGGGCAGCCGCCCCTTCCTGACAGGAGATAATTTCCACGTCTTCCACGCGGATAAAATCGCCATAGGTTCGATTGCGGATTTTGGCCCATTCATAATCCTGCCCCGGAACGATAATCAATTCTGTTCCATCCGAAATAAAACCAACTGTTGATCTCAGGTCCGGCTCATAGCCATACGTATCTCGGATAGTAACGACGGTGCAAAACGGTACTGCCGGAAGCCGCCCGCTGTCTTTCGCATTTTGCGTCATATCCTCCTCATAGACATCATACGCCTCATCCTCAAACGAATAATCGGGCTGCTGGAGATTGGCTGCAAAGCTGGTAAAAAGGATCAGACCTGCCAGCGCCAGCAACAAAATGATGGCCCGCTTCACGCGATTACGCTCGGCCAACGTGTGCCTGTTTTCGCGATGAATATGTGATCCACGCGCTTTACGATAACGAGTCATTTTGTCGTTGAAGACACGAATTTTAGGACCGCTGAGTGCACCATAGGCTTCATCGATAGCCTGCATTTTTCGCGGGCAGCCTCTTCATTGCCGGGATTGAAATCCTGGTGATGTTTTTTGCGTAGTTTTTGGTAGGCGCGTTTAATTTCTTCCTGTGAAGCGGTCGACTTCACGCCGAGGATAGCAAAGTAGTCCTCTGTCTCGTCCATATTAAACCTAACCATAGCAAGTAATGATCTGAATAATGGTCAGCCGGATACAGCCGCTGATTGGCTCGCTGTATCCTGTATAATCGTACCAGTTCAGGAAGCCTTCAACGCTGTCGTCGTTGGGCTGCATCTCAATTGCAGTTTAAAATGTCGATGTCGGATAAATGGACATACCCGCCATCAAACTGCCGTGCTGTAACACCGCTGATAACATACCATCCATTCTTATCACGCAGGGCCAAAAACGAGAAGTCGGCGGGAAGCTGCCCCTCTTCGGTGCTGTTCCGACTCGGCTCTAAATACACCGTCACAGGCTCGCCGGAATCCCCGATCACCCGACATAAAGCATCACCGTCAATGGCGTTTCTCGCAGGGGTAGACGTGGGTCGGGTAACACCTGTTGAACCGCCGTAACCGTCAAAGCAGCTTACCTTCGTTACGGACTCGGCAGAGACATACGCGCCAAACGGGCTGTTGACAAGTTCGTACCATTCCGCCCCCTCAACGAATCGATAAGAAATGGCAGTTCCGGCTGGCATGGGACTCTCAATCGAAAGCAGATTGGCAGCATAGGCGAATGTGTTTTCTGACGCATATCCCATACAGATTGTGCTCGTGCTGCCTCCCGAAAACGAACGCGGCGTACTATACATATACGAGTAGTCCGGGGTCACGAAACGAAAGGGCGTGGGAGAATTGTCCGAACCCAGGACATCACTGCGCATAAGTGCCCGAATAACAGCAAAAATCACGAAGACAGCAATGCCGATGGCGCTCCGACCTGCCCGTTGATTGCCTCTGCGAGCTGGTGTCGGAGGTGAGGGTGGATGGTAGCGTTCCTTGATAGCACCAACCTGTGTCCCCTGCACCTGACCCTGTGTTTCATGCTCCCGCAGTTCTCTATCATAGGCTTCGCGCAATGCAGGATTACTCAGCGTGTCATAGGCGGTGTCAGTATCTTGTCGCCGTTCATCGGTGTAGGCATCTGGAAAACGCTCACGCCAGTCCAGCAAGCGTTCGTAGGCGGCATCAATTTCTTCAGGTGTAGCGTTTGATTGGATGCCCAGGATTTTGTAGTAGTTTTTCATTGGTCATCGCCCCTTTACATCACGCTATTGGCAAAAGTTCACTTCAATTTCTGTTGCCTCAATGTACCCGTCGTTAGATTGGGCCAGTGTTTGCCCACTGACAGAATACCATTGACCGTGTTCACGCACGGCAAAAACGGTGGCACCAACCGAAAGCTGTGCAACAACTGTTGATCCGGTGTCTGTCTCCGCATAAACGGGCAGTTCCTGTCCTGAAACGTTACGTACACTGCAACGCTGTCCAACGAGCACGATGGTTGGGCGCGGAGTCGACGTGATGACCACGCGCGTTGGGGGAGGTTGGGTTGGCGTCCTGTTAACAGTGGGGGTGTTGCCCGGTGTGGGAAAGACAAATGGTGTTGGTCGCTGCTTTGTCTCACCCCCTGCCATTGTTCCTAGCCACACCCAGATGAGCAGTCCAATAAGGACGGCAATGGCCCGCCGCTCGAAGTCCCACCGCACTACAGACTTGCGGGGAGGTGGTGGCTGGGGGCGATGTGGTGTAGGCGGCGGTGGCTGGTAGCGGTTCGTGCGTCCGGAAGCCTGTCTTTGCTGTTCGCGGCGCTTCGCTTCGTATTGGCTTAACTGCTGGTCATATTCTTCACGCGTGATGGGATTGATCAGTTTGTCGTAGGCTTCGTCGATTTCCTGCTTGCGCTGTTCAGAGTATGACTCGGGGAACTTCACTTGCCAGTCCAGCAAACGTTCGTAGGCGGCGTTAATCTCTTTAGTAGTAGCGCCTGCCTTAATGCCTAAAATCTTGTAATAATTTTTCATGGAGGATTTCCACTTCTCTTTGAGCCACTTCTATTTTACGGGCACTGGCCTGAGTATAATATTGACAATTGTCACCGGATGGAGCGGACACTGTCATGTGCCTGCCTGTCAAATCACTCGCGTATAAGTCACATTAAGATCCTGTTCCCAATGCATCCCATCACGCGACAATTCTCCATGAGTGACAATGGTGTTGTTATCGCTGCTAAAGGTGCTCGTCATGCGTTGGGAGAAATCCGGCGAGTCTCTCCACATTTTCCAAACACCGTCTTCCAATGTCATCTGATATATCCTTGCAACGCCTCGCTCATCAGAATATAGCATGGTGCACGTGTCGACCGTGTCGTCGTGACCTATGACGCTAATGGCATTGGGTGGTCCACCGGGTTCCCAATTAAAATGCCATACCAAAAGACCATCTTCCCTGAGCCATTCGAAAGAAGAATGACCAGGCACCGGAGATGTAAACAAGGGATGCGTTCCCACCATGTCCCATTCACCGATCAGAATCCTGAACTGGTTGAGTGATCTGGTCGGCTGCGGCGGCAGTGTGGATTGCTCAGTCATGTGAATAATCCTTTCTGGTTATGTCCCTTTAAGGTGAGTTTAAGCCAGCACGGTCAGTTTCCGCAACAAGATGTGTCAGGACGCCACATCATAATTGTCAGGAAACGGTCAGTCAGCAACAGGTTGTGATGTAGTCATTCGCACCGCAATCGCTTCGCGAGAAACATCTGTCGTTGATCGTCGTCTACCCTACGCCTGACAGCACACTAACCGTAGGGTGAACGTTCCCTGACCAACTATCGACAAACCCTAGTCTGAAATAAAATTAAAGCTGAATAAGAGATTTATTGTGAGGAGCAGATATGTTACAACGGCGATCATCCTTGTTCGTCATCCTCACAGCACTCCTCTTGCTCGTTCCAATGGCTCTAGCACAGGATGGAATGGAGGTCGCACCCCCCAGAGTGATCGACACCAATCCGCTGCCCGGAGAGGAATTGAGTCTGGATAGTGCTGTGAAATTCACCTTTGACCGTCAGATGGACACCAGTGAAACATCCACGACGGTTGACGTTATCCCCGAAATCGACGGGTCCCTGAGCTGGGAAGATAATGGACAAACCCTCGTTTTTGACCCAACGGAAAATTACGAACGCGATAGCGACTACATCTTCAGCGTCGAGGCCATAGCGGTGGATGAAACCCCGATGGCCGAACCCTATACCCTCACGCTCAAGACAGTCGGTTACATCGAAATCTCGGACGTTATCCCGCAGGATAACACCTCCAATGTTGAAGTCGACGCGACCATCAGCGTCATTTTCAACCGGCCTGTCGTGCCGCTGTTAACGCTAGAGGAACAGGGAGACCTGCCCTCACCAATCGACATCGAGCCAGCCGTTGATGGCAGCGGCGAATGGCTGAATACATCCATTTATATCTTCCGGCCTGATGAAGATGGGCTGGCGGGCGGCACTCAGTATACCGTGACGGTCGAGGAAGGTCTGGCCGCGCTGGACGGGTCGATTCTGGATGAGGCGTTCAGTTTCAGTTTTACGACCGCACCGCCAGAACTTTTCAACCTTGAGATCTTTCCACAGGGGACCACCGTACCACTTGAGCCAGAATTTCTCATTGACTTCACACAACCGATGGATACGGCCACCGAAAACGGTATTCGCCTCGAAGACAATCTTGGTCAACCCGTTGAGTTGAACTACGAGTGGGCTGACAACCGGCGCAGCGTCACCGCTCGTCCGGTCGAGATGCTTGAACTCGAATCCTTCTACGAGATTATCGTTGATGACACGGTCCTGAAAAGTGAATCGGGTGCTGACCTGCTGTCGGGTATTGTCCAGAGCTTCCAGACTGTACCCTATCCGGCGATTCTGCGCACCGAACCGTCAAATGGATCAACCAATGCCGATCCTTACGGCGGCTTTCGTATTTATTTCAGTGCGCCGGTGGATCAAGATTCGCTGGTGGACAAGGTCACCATTGACCCTGAGCCGTGGCGTGAATTTGAAACCTACTACTACGAATACGATAACCGCTATTCGCTGCTGTTTGATACCGAACCAAGCACCACCTACACCATTACGATTGCGCCGGGCATTACCGACCCCTACGGCAACGTGATTGAAGAGGAAACGGTTGTCACGTACACGACGCGGGCCTATGATCCAGATTTCAATCTGCAAACACCGGGCCGGGTTGGTGTCTACAATGCTTACCTGCCCAAAACGCAGTTCTTCGTAACACACCGCAACATCGAAGAACTTGACCTCAACCTGTATGATTTCACGCTGGAACAACTTGCGGAAGTCAACGGTCCACGCGGTTACAGCTTCTTTGACGAGTATATCCCGCTGCTGAGCAATCGCATCCGCCGCTGGAATATCCCGGTGAGCGCCCCGGAAAATCAATGGCAGTATGAACTGTTGGCGGTTTCCGAGTTTGGCGAGAGCGGTACGGGCAATGTCACCTGCGTTGGTGCAGCCGAACCGCGTCTGGTCGCGGGCATGACCGCCGAAGTAAGCGACGATGACCCCTCGCCCCTCAATTTGCGCAGTGAGCCGAATCTGGCTGGCGAAATCCTCGGTGAATATGAACCCGGCGTACAGGTTCAGGTCCTCAGCGGCCCCATCTGCTCGGACAGCTACTGGTGGTGGGAAGTCTATGTCGAGGGCACCGAAGTCGAAGGCTGGATGGCGGAAGGCAACTCATCCATTTACTTCCTCGATCCGGTGAGCGAGGTACCCGAAACGGCCCTCAACGAGGATGTTGCGGCACTGCCACCCGGTGCTTACCTGCTGGAAGTGACTTCACCGCAAGTACCACGTGATCTCCGCTACTTCGGTCGCCATGTGATGATTGTTTCAACAGCCAATATCACCATGAAATTCAGCACCAGGCAGGCCATGGCATGGGTAACCGACATGAGCACCGGCGCACCCATTGAAGGTGTTCCGGTTCGTTTCTACAATGAGGGTTTTCTAGAGATTGGCATGGCGGTGACCGACGCCGATGGTCTGGCGTACCTCAATATACCAGCCCTCGACTCGCTGTATGTGACGCTGTATTCCGTGATTGACACGGACGAGCAATTTGCCTTTGTGACTACCGATTTCTCACGCGGCATTGATCCGTATAACTTCAATCTCGATGTGAACTACAGCCCCGATGACGATACGGTCTATGTCTACACCGACCGTCCCATCTATCGCCCGGACCAGCCCGTGTATTATCGCGGCGTGGTTCGCGCCAAGGATGATGTCACCTACACCATCATGGATCTGGAGCAGGTGTTTGTCACCATCTACAATTCGCGTGGTGATATTGTCAAAGAGGAATTCGTTGACCTGACGCCGTACGGAACCTTCAACGGTCAGTTCGATATTGATGCTGAGGCGTCGCTGGGTTTCTATCGTATTACGGTTGGCCTGCCGGATGGCGAAGGTTACTTTGAAGAAGGCAGCATTGGCTTCAGCGTGGCGGAATACCGTGCCCCCGAATTTCAGGTGACGGTCACGCCGGAAGTGGCGGCGGTGGCACAGGGCGAAGACGTGATGGTTGAAATCGAAAGCCGTTACTTCTTCGGTGCGCCCGTCTCAAATGCTGATGTGCGCTACAGTGTCTACAGCAACGATTACTACTTTGGGTATGATGGTCCGGGTCGCTGGAGTTTTATCGACTTCAATTACGATGCCGGTCCTGAAGATTACTACTCCCCGGCGGGTGAAGAAATCGCTAATGGCGAAAGCACCACTGATGAACTCGGCAAATTCTTCGTAGAGGTGCCGACCGACCTCGGCGAAAAGACCCAGAGCCAGGAATACACCATTGAAGCCGTGGTCACCGATGAAAGCGATCAGGCGGTGGCGGGACGTGCTACGCTGATTGTCCATCAGGGCAGGGTGTATGTTGGCCTCGCGCCGGAGAAGTACGTAGCCCGCGCCGAAGATGAGACCTTCTTCCGCGTGTTGACCGTTGATTGGGACAGTGAACCTGTCGGCGGGCAGCCCGTCGATTACCGGATTGTCCGCCGCGAATGGTCCAGCGTTCAGGAGAAAGACCCACAGGGCCGCACCGTCTGGCGCTGGGAAGTCGAGGAAATCGACATCGAAGACGGCAGCATCACCACCGATGATGAAGGCCGCGCCGACATCCCGTTCACCCCGCCCGAAGGGGGAGCCTACAAGATTTATGCCGAAACCCGCGATGTTGACGGCAATCGCGTCAATTCGAGTGCCTTCATGTGGGTCAGCGGCAGGAATTACATCCCGTGGCGGCAGCAAAACAGCAACAGCATTGACCTGATTTCGGATGCTGATTCGTACACCGTCGGTGATACGGCGGAAATCCTCATCGCCAGCCCATTTCAGGGCCAACATTACGCGCTGATCACAACGGAGCGCGGCGATTTGATGACCACCGAGGTCATTCCACTGGACACCAACTCTTACGTGTATCAACTGCCTATCGCGCCAGAACACGCGCCGAATATCTTTGTGTCGGTGGTGCTGGTCAAGGGGCTGGATGATACCAGTCCATTCACCCAATTCCGCATTGGCATGATCCAGCTTGGCGTGGATACCGAACGTCTCAACTTGAATGTTGAAGTCAGCGCCGATTTGCAGGGAGCCGATTTTGCTGGCCCCGGCGATGAAGTGACGCTGAATGTCAAGACGACCGATTGGGAAGGCAATCCGGTGAAGGCCGAAGTTGGCGTCGGCGTAACGGACCTGAGTGTCCTGAGCATTGCGCCACCCAATTCGCAACCCTTGATGTCGCATTTCTATGGTCAGCAGGGACTCAGCGTCCGCACAGCGACTCCGCTCACCCTGTCCGCTGATCAGGTGACACAGGAAATCATCGACACCATCAAAGGTGGTGGTGGCGGCGGTGGCGAACTCGGCATCTTTGAGGTGCGTCAGGATTTTGTCGATACGCCCCTGTGGGCACCAAGTATTATTACCGATGAAAATGGTGAAGGGCAGGTCACCGTGACCCTGCCCGATAACCTGACCACATGGCGCATTGATGCACGCGGCGTCACCAACGGCGTTGACCGCCAGATGCTGGTCGGGCAAACCACCGCCGACTTCATCAGCACCAAACCGCTGCTGGTTCGTCCGGTAACCCCGCGCTTTATGGTCGTCGGCGATAAGTTGACGATGGGCGTGGTCATCAACAACAACACCCGCGACGAGCAAATTGTCGATGCCATTATGGAAGGCAGCGGCTTCCTCGTCTCCGATGAGACCCCGCTGCGCCAGACCGTAACCATTCCCGCTGGTGGACGTGCCCGCGTCAACTGGAGTGTTGAGGTGCTGGATGTGCAGACGGTGGATGTCACTTTCGCGGCGATTAATGCTGATGGCAGCCTGCAAGACGCCAGCAAGCCACCCATCGGACAGGGTGATGATCGCCTGCTGCCCGTCTACCGCTTCAGTGTCCGTGAAACGGTCGGAACCTCCGGTGTCATTGAATCCGATGATGCCGCCAGTCTGACCGAATTCGTGGCCTTCCCGCCGCGCATCACCGATGACAGCCGGGGCGATTTGAAGGTTGAAATCGACCGTTCGCTGGCGGGTCCGGTGCTGGATGGCCTGACCTACCTGCGCAATTACCCGTACCAGTGCATCGAGCAGACGGTCAGCCGTTTCCTGCCGAATGTGATTACGGTGCGTGCCCTGCGCGAACTTGACCAGTCCAATCCTGAACTGGAAGAGCAGTTGGATGTTGAGGTCAATTTCGGGTTGCAGCGGTTGTACAGTCAGCAAAAAGTTGATGGCGGCTGGGGCTGGTTCCCGCGTGACGAATCGAATGCTCTGACAACCTCCTATGCCTTAATCGGGCTGGTCGAGGCACGCGATGCGGGCTATACCGTCGAAGAGCGCGTTATCGAACGGGCGCGAACTTTCCTGCGGACGTGGCTGCTGCGTAATGGCGGCACGGCACGGACTGTCCAGGACTGGGAACTTAACCGGCGGGCCTTTGTGCTGTTTGCGATGGCCCGCGCCGGAGAACCGAACGCCTCAATGGCCTCGGTGCTGTATGATGACCGCGAACACCTCAATCTGGATGCGAAAGCCTTTCTAGGACTGACCATGCTCATGATTGACCCGGCGGATGCACGTCTCGACACCATCGTCAGTGATTTCACCAATCAGGCGGTGTTGAGCGCGACCGGCGTTCACTGGGATGATCGTCCCGACCATTACAACTGGACGACCAATACCCGCAGCACGGCCCTGATCCTCATGACGATGATTCGCGCTGATGCCAGTACCCAGCTTCTCACCGGAGCCGTCCGCTGGTTGATGGTGGCACGCGAAGCCGATGCCTGGGAGACCACGCAGGAAACCGCGTGGGCGATTATGGCATTAACGGATTGGATGGTGGATACCGGCGAACTGGATGCCGACTACACCTTCAATGTCCGCCTCAACGAGGATGTCCTCGAATTTGAGGACAATGTCGCCAATGAGGAGAATGTCAAGGAGCGCGAGCAGCTTGTGGTCGATATCGAAAACCTGCTGCTGGATGAAGCCAACCGCGTCATCCTCTCCAAGACGGAAGGCCCCGGCAACCTCTACTATCGTGTTTACCTGAATGCCTACCTGAACGTGCCCGATGTCGAGGCGCAGTCACGCGGCATTATCATCAACCGCAAATACTACCGGGGGAGCGATCCCGACAAGACCGCGATTGATACCGCCGAAGTTGGCGAGGAAATCACGGTCGAGTTGACCATCATCGCACCGCGCAATCTGCATTATGTGGTGATTGAAGACCCGCTTCCGGCAGGCGCGGAAGGCGTGGACCCGAATCTGCTGACGACCAGCGTAGGCTCGGCGCGTCCAGAGCTGGAGCGCGATGACCCGTTGAGCCGGGGCTGGGGCTGGTGGTGGTTCTCGCAGACCGAGTTCCGCGATGAGAAGGTCGTGATGTATGCCACCTACCTGCCGCGCGGCACGTACACCTACAAGTACACCATCCGCACCGGGTTGGCGGGCGAATACAACGTCATTCCGCCGACCGGGCAGGAATTCTACTTCCCGGAGGTCTACGGACGCGGTGATGGGATGTTGTTCACCATCCTGCCTGCCAGCGAGGCCGAACCAGTCGGAGACGAAGAATCAACCAGCGCCATGTTGGTTGAGTAGACGTGAGTTAATCAAGAATCCCCTCTTCGCTTCGGTGGAGAGGGGAGGTTTGTTGCCGAACGGTATCCTACGATTGAATTTGTGCCAACATCTCCCTTGCATTGTTGCCATGAATACCCACACTATCAGCCGTGCTTGCTAACGAAAAATGCTCAACGGCTTGGTCAGTCTTGTTCTGAGCTAACCGTGCTTGCCCGAGTCGATAATGATATTCGGCGAAAAGTGGAATGTTGTCATCATAATCAACTTTGATAGAGTCAATCAACGCATCCGCTTCAACAGAACGCCCGAGCAAAGCTAATGCCCACGCTTTTCCCACATTATGCAGCGGAATAAATCCTTTTGCATCTCGATTTTTGGTGTTTGGCACTTGAGCAAGTGCAGAATCGAACAGGTTAATTGCAGCGTCCGGAGCATACTTTTGGCTTAAGTAAAGATCGCCTAAACTGTCATAAATGTTGGAAGGTGGTGATCCCATGCTCAATGCTGCTTCGAGAAGTTTTTGGGCAGTCAGATTATGTTCACCTGAGATAGCTAATCCCAAAACGTTGATTGTCTGTTGGTATCTTTCAAGGCCAATATTTATTGCAGACTTACTTTGCAAAATATCAATCGCACCCTCTTTAGCGGCCTCAAAATCTCCTAGTTGCAAATGTGCGTATATTTTGTTGTAAGATTTGAATGTAGGCTGAAAGTACCTAAATGGCATTGGATCGCCTTCGACAAATTCCAAGTAATTAGTGAACTCATTTTTTTGTCCATACATCCTGAGTTTTTGATTAACACGCCGCTGCATGAGCGCTACATAGCCAATAATGAGGAGAATAACAAGCAAGCCCCCGCCGCTTAAAACTTGTTCCGCTACGTAAACTGAACCAATAGCAAGCCATAATAGGATATGAGAACGGAATGGCTTGGTGATGCGTTCACGCTCCAAGAAATAAAAATTTCGTGCTGTGATTAGCAGGATTGGAATCACTAAAGCGGTAGAGGCAATGTAAAGCCACATGTTTTGACGTGTGTTGCTATGCAAACTATAGAAGGGCAGTGATAGTAGAAACAAGACAGTACAACCTGCGATTACCATAAGCAGGAAAGTGAGAACAAGATTTCGTCGAGGTGCAGGGTCAATTGATAGTATGCCGCTGAGCGCTTCGCGCATCTTATCATGATCTCTGGCATAGTCATGCATACCCCACAGGATAACCATCGAGAACACTGCTATCCCTGCCGACCCACATACGAAGCTCAGCCAAAAATATTCGATTCCTACAAGACCAAAAAGCGCAAGACCAAAAAATAATACAAGAAGTTTCAGAATTCCTTTCATGCTAGTAGACTGTCCAGTAGGACATGATGGACGAAAGAGGGTATAGTCATCTCAAACGGGAGATGAGCCATGCCAGCTCAGAAGTATATCGTGAAACTGACG
>JAKEEQ010000507.1 GCA_022616515.1 Chloroflexota bacterium
ATTTACTCAAACGCATCTTGTACACACGCTTTAGCATTGATGTTCAGTCTTTTCAATGGGATGCTGACGTTGCTTTTTAATTTCACATAGAGCGTAAGATAAGAAATGTGTTAATTGCACTTGACGGCCTCTCATTTCGGGTGTTCCATAAAAAGAAAGGGAGGTACCGATCATGCAAAGTGTGTTAACGAGTACCGCATTCCTGTTGCTTGGTGGTGGGGTTAGCCAGTGGACAAATGCCTACACCTTCGACACTACGACTGATCCTTCCATCCGTTCGACTATTCGTGCCGACAAAATGCACACCATCATTCCGATTATGGATGCCAATCTGTCGCACACAAATATCCGCGAGTCAGTGATGAATGCTTATCGTCAGGCTGAACCGCTGGCGGTGGATCCGCTGCATCGCAAAATCGCCGGGCAAATTGCCGACGTGCTGTGCCAGAAGGGCGTACTCACCAATATTGACGATTCATTGGAGGCCATCTTTGACAAGGAGGTCAGTGATGAGGCTGATCGTCCGCTTCTTGTGTTGTTCCCGCCCCATGAACACGTCTTTGTGGTGTTCAAATTTGGTTATCGCCCAACACTTGACCTCATTGACGAATTGAGCTTTGTGCTGGCGCGGGATCATCCAAAAAGCCGCTATGAACTGATGCTTTATCCAGATATTGCCTATGACCGCCCGCTGCTGAAAGCACTGGTCGCCTATGGCACTTATATGGACAACGGTAATATGACGGGCCTAGACATGCTGGTCTAGAACCGCAAAACTTGGGAGCGAGGGGAGGTGGATGAATCTGAACTCCCCTCATTTCATCAAAAACTCATACACCAGCGATTGAAAGTGATGGACACCATTTTCACGCAGCACCGAAAATCGCCCCTGCTGATAAGCCCGTGACTGCAAACCGCGCTGCACCCACTCGCAAACCTGAATATCTTCCTGCTGAATCTCGTCACTGAAGGCGATAATTTGCTGCATACTCTCCCAGCCTTCGCCGGTGCCGGGTGCCTCAAAATACCATTCAAAAATGGTCAGCGTTTTGTCATGGCCGACTGGCAAAATGATGTTGATCGAGGTGTTATCGAGGTAGACATTCAGCATCACATTCGGGAAAATCCAGTAATACAGCGCGTCTTCTTCGGCCTCACCACTGCGAACATAGCGCCTGTCCCGCACATCCCCATCCTGCACCTCGCGAATCGGCGCATGCTGCTTGGAATAGTAGCGGAACGTCTCGACGCGGTACTGGTCATAATCGAGTTCGCGGAACAGGCCGGGATGCGCAATCGGCAGGTGATAACCTTCCAGATAATTATCAACATATACCTTCCAGTTGCAGTCAATTAGATAATCGCGCCGTTCGATGAGTTTCATACCTGCCAGATTGAATCCGGCAGCGGCAATCTCATCGTGAATCGGGCCATAGATGCTGTTGAGCGGGGCGGCTGTGGGGTCAAGATTGACAAAAACCCAGGGTCCCCATGCCTCAACCTGAATCGACGTGAGGCACACCTGGCTCGCATCCCACTCCTTGACGCCTTCAAATTCCGGCGCACGCATCAATTTGCCCTCTAGATCATAGGTCCAGCCGTGATACTTGCATTGCAGACTCTTGCGGTTGCCGCGTCCATTCGCCACGACGGCGGCGCGATGCTGGCACACGTTAAAAAAGCCGCGCAGTTGATCGTCTTTTCCGCGAACAATCACCAGTGGTTCGCCCGTGATCTCACAGGTGAAAAAATCGCCGGGGCGCAGGACATCCTCTACCCGCCCGACTGGCTGCCACGTCTGCCAGAAGATTTTTTCCTTCTCCAATTCCAGAAACGCCGGGTCGGTATACCAGCGGGCAGGCATCGTGCGGGCGACGGCTAAATCACGGGCGGGCTGGTAATCACTGAGGTCAAGGGGCATAATAATACCTTTCTGCGGGGATACGGTTCTCAAGATACAATAAATCATAATGTTTTCGTCTTGTCGTCGCCACAATTTTGTAAGGTGGTGGTAACGCTTTGACTGATTTAGCTGGTGGACGCCATAGATGGCGTCCCTACGGGATTTTGGGGTAATTGTAGGGACAGCAATCCATGCTGTCCGTCAAAAACAAATTCTCTCATCCGTCAAGATGTTACCCTGTGTTGTTGGGAGTTAATCATGAAACGCATTTTGAGCATGGTCCTTATTATTCTGCCACTACTGATGATCGTAGGAGTTGTTTATCCGCAGGGCAGCGACCAGACAAGTATCCGCCCGCTGGATTTCTCGCCCTTTGAAGCCTCGCTTGATGGTTTTGAGGCTAACCGTCTGGCAGCGGTCCATGACATTGCCTTTGAGGCGGACATTCAGGACATCCAGCAAGCTTTTGAGAATGGTGATTTAACCGCTGTTGAACTGACGCTGTATTATCTGAGCCGTATCCGCCAGTATGATGCCGGACAGCTTCGCGCCGTCCTGGAATTGAATCCCGAAGCCCTCGACATTGCGCAAATGCTTGATGATGAACGAGCCAATGGGAATCTGCGGGGTCCGCTGCATGGCATCCCGGTCTTGATAAAAGACAACATCGGCACGGGTGACATGCTGCATACCACAGCAGGCGCGATGGCGATGATGGATGCTCGTTCTGACCGCGATGCGTTTCTGGTGACAAAACTGCGCGACGCCGGGGCGATCATCCTCGGCAAAGCCAATCTCTCCGAATGGGCCAATTTTATCTCATCACGCCTGCCCAATGGCTTTTCGGCGTTAGGCGGTCAGGTCGTCAATCCCTACGGCGAGAATTTTGATCCGTTCGGCTCGTCAACAGGTTCCGCTGTCAGTGTATCAGCCAATTTCGTGACCGTCGCCGTCGGCACGGAAACAATGGGGTCGATCATTTCGCCGTCAGTGGCAAACTCGGTGGTTGGTATGTATCCCAGCATAGGTTTAATCAGCCGCGACCGCATTATCCGCATATCTGAGTTTATGGACATGGCAGGACCGATTGCCCGTAACGTCTCCGATCTGGCGGCCTTATTGACGGTGCTGGCTGGACCAGATGAATCCGACCCGCGTACCGCTGACGCCGCCGAACTGGAAGGCACCGATTTTACGACCTATCTGGATGAAAATGCATTGCAGGGGAAACGGGTGGTGGTTTTAATGCAGAGCGGCATGAATGCAGAAGCATTTGTCCGGCTGTTCTTGACTGAAGAGGTGGAAGCAGCCTTCATCAATGCGGGCGCTGAGCTGATTTTCGCAATGCCGCCCCGCGCACAGGCTGATGTGTTTCCTGTGTTTATATATGGGATGCAGACGGGTGTGGATGCCTATCTCGCCGAAACCAGTGCACCCATCGCAACGATAGCAGACATCGTGGCCCTGAATGAGGAAAACGAAGACCTGTACATCCCCTACGGGCAAGATTTATTGAGGCGTGTTGCCGATAATTCACGCACCTTTGACGAGATTGCTGAGATTGCCAACCAGAATCGCACCGTATCGCGTGAAGCACTGCTCAGTCTGCTGTCCGATAACGACGCGGATGTGATTGTGGCATTGGGTTTTGAGATTGCGGGCGTGTATGCCCCGGCGGGCTTCCCGGGGATTACCGTACCGGGCGGCTATCGCAGCAATGGGGAGCCATTTGGCATCACCTTTGTCGGCGATTACCTGAGCGACGGTGAACTGATTGGCTATGCTTATGCCTTTGAGCAGGCATCCCATTTTCGCCAGCCGCCGCCCATTGGCAGCGATTAACGAATCGCGTTTAATCCCGTCAATTCGCGCCCGACCAGCAGCAGGTTAATTTCGTTCGTGCCTTCGTAGGTATAGATTGCTTCAGCGTCCAGCATCAGGCGGGCGATGTGATTGTCAATCAGGATGCCGTTGCCACCCAGAATTTCGCGGGCAAGCTGCGTCACCAGCCGCGCCTTGCGGGCGTTGTTATATTTCGCCAGCGACAACATCGGCATGTCAGCGGCATCCTTTGTCATCAGTTCTGCCAGCCGGAAACACAATAACTGCATGGCGGTGACTTCTGCCGCCATCTCGACCAACTTCTGCTGGATAAGCTGGAATCCGGCAATCGGTTTGCCGAATTGGATGCGCTCCTGTGCATACTTCAGGGCCATCTCAAAGGCGGCAGTGGCGACCCCGGCACATTCCCACGCGATGCTGTAGCGCCCGAAGCCCAGCATGGCAGTTGTATCCCGGAAGGAGCGCACTTTTGCCAGTCGATTTTCCGCCGGAACCCGCACATTATCCAGTTGGATGTCGGCGTTCAGGATGGCCCGCTTGGCGATTTTGCCGCCGATGTCGGTGATGGTCACACCTTCGGTCTCCGCCGGATTCTCAATCACAAAGCCGCCCAGATCACCATCCTGATCGTACGCCCAGATGATGAGCAGGTCGGCGATACTGGCGTTGCCAATCCAGCGTTTCGCGCCGTTGAGGATATATGAGTTACCATCTTTTATCGCCTTCGTCTGCATCCCACCCGCATCCGACCCATGCGTGGGTTCGGTCAGGCCAAACGCGCCAATTTTATTGAGCGTAACCATATCCGGCAGCCAGCGGGCTTTTTGCGCCTCATCCCCCAGCATCCCCACCGTGTTCATGGCAAGCCCGGAATGCACACCATA
>JAKEEQ010000508.1 GCA_022616515.1 Chloroflexota bacterium
AAATCCCGCCGCCGGTTTGCCACATCCGCACTGTGTTTTGCCAGCGCACACTTGGCACGTTTGTGATGATTTGACCCCTGCACCTTGCGCGACAAGTGGCGGTGCAGGGTAGATGTCTTGCGCAGACCTTGCGCAAAAAACTGTGGGCTAGACCAGGCGCGACCTTCATCGTTCGTGAGAAACGTTTTCAGTCCAAAGTCAAAGCCGCCGCTTTTACCCGTGCTGGCTTGCTCGATACTGATGGTCTCAATGACGCTGAAGAACAGCCACAGCCGTCCCATGCTGTCCTGTTTGACAGTCAGGGTCTTAATCTCGCCCTGAATGGGGCGATGCTGGACGAATTTGTAGTTCACTCCGTCGATTCGGATGATGGCGCGTTCCCGCGTCCACTTGTCGTCGCCTTTCGGCTTATTACGGTTATAGTCTACCATCTGGTAGCCTGATTGTGGGAAGGTGACGGATTTGTACTTACGTGCCTTCTTGAAACGCGGACGGCCCTTGCTCGTGCCTTCAAAAAAACGCTGGTAGCCTTTATCGATGCGACGACAAACATCCTGACAGGCTTGCGAGTTTAAATCCTGCCACAATGCAAAACGTTGCATCTTGCGTAACTTGAGCACATGCTTATTCATACGATGCAGCGAGATATACTTGCCTGTCATCTGATAATAACGCCGCTGCAAAGCAATGAAGTGGTTCCAGATGGTAGACGCTACGAAGATTTTATGTTGCAGCTTGTCGTCTTTTTTATCGCAGCGATATAGACGGAACTGGTAGTTTTTGTGGACTGTAGTAGAATTAGCCATGCTTCGACTCCATTGCAGCCGGAGGGCCAGTGGGTGTTAGCGCACCGCGACTGGCATTCTACGATTAAGCATATCATGCCTGTCAACGAGAAACAATGGTCATTCACTTTCATCCACCGGCTAAAGCGGCTGGTTTTCCCGCTCATCAATCACTGCTATAATCGTAATCAAAACGTTTCATAGGTAGTGATGACATATTGACTGATGAGCGCATGGCGGACAGCATCTATGCTGTCCCTACGATACCCCGCATCACCCGTAGGGACGCCATGCACGGCGTCCGCTAGCTCAACTACTATAACAGTCAAAGGGTTCTCACCACCGTTTTGTGTTCGGGGTAACTATGGATGTTAAGTTGGAGCTTATGGTAATGAGCGGTCCAGATGATGGACTGGTTCATTCGGTAAAAGGGAATTTTGTGCATGATGAGCGCGTTGATCTGTGGCGGTGCCGCTTCACGATTGGACGTCGCGATGTTTGTGATGTGTGTATCCCTTTTGACACGTTAGTATCACGTCTACATGCCTCGGTTGAAATTACCCCCGATGGTCAAATTTGGGTTAAAGATGAGGAAAGCCGCAACGGTACATTCGTGGGACGGGAGCGGTTAGCACTGGTTCCGGCAGAACTGCGCCAGGGCGACATGTTCAAGGTCGGCAAAACGCTGCTGCGTCTTGAACAAGTGCACATAGCCGAAGAGGTGTAGACGTTGGCCGTTGTAACCTTACGTGATATTCGGCGCGTTGCGGAACAAGAATCGGTTCGTCATTTTCACTATTACATTGGCGTTGAACACTTGTTTATCGCCATGACCAAGATCAAGCATGGCATTACCAATGTGGTGCTTGAGCAGGTGGGCATTGAACCGCGTTTTATCAGGTACACCATCCGGCACGAAATCGGGGTGAACGAAGACGGGCGCTACTGGTCCGGCTTTCGGGAGACGCCCCGTGCCCGCCGTGTACTTGAAACAGCCCAAAAATACGCTGGTATTCATTCCCCCACCGAACAGCATCTTTTGTTAGCCATTCTGGATGAGGGCGACAGCACCCCTATTCGTGTGCTCGAAGAAAATGATGTGAACATCAAAGATTTGCGGCTGATCGCTTCGAACTGGTCACCTAAACTGCGCCCTGTGCTGCCCCGCGTGCCGATTGAAATCCATGATGAGCAACTTGAACTATCCGATGAAGAGCGGCTGGTGATTGAGCGCATGTTCCGCCAGCACAGCCGGGTTATTATCGAACGCGAACTCAGCGGCGGATTCACAGGGGCACGTTTGCTGGTCGTGGAGCCGCATCAGGTGAATTGGAGTGAGGCGCGGGTGGTGGTCAAAATTGCCGACCGCAATTCTATTTTGCACGAGCAGCATCATTATGAAGTGTACGTCAAAGATACGTTTCCCCCGACGCATGCGCATCTGAAAAGTAATCCATCCCTGCCGGAAGAGAGCACTCTTGGCGGACTGAAATATTCGCTTGTGACGCCCAACAATCGCACCGACCCGGTCGATTTACGGGCCTACGCCAACGAAGTCAGCCCGCGTGAACTGGGCAATTTGATTTTTGACAGCATCTACAAGGTATATGAAAAGCCATTGTGGCAGCGCCATGACCGTTTTCGATTCGGGGTGTGGCGTGAGTATGAACATGTGCTGCCCGCCGCGCTGGAGGTTGAATTCCTTGATCTGAAAGCGGCAGACAGCGGTGAGGTATTGGAGCCGCTTGGCCCGTGGAGTCGGGATGAGTTAATCGAGACAGGCCAGATTGTCGTGCTGCGCGATTTTGTCGTGAATAAAATACGCTACAAAGAGGGCCGGATGCAGTTGACGGCAGGCAGCGCCCCGGAAGCGGTCAACCGTTCCTCTAAGGTGGAAGTTTCCGATGTGGGACAGTTAATCAAGCAATTTCGGCGCGGCGAGGTGATTGAGGTGCTGGTGGCACAGGTCCGGCGACAACGCAAGGATATGTTGCGGGATTATGTCCTGCAACTGGACCCGCCGTTTAATGTTGATGAGGAGACTATCCCCGACGTTCTGGGTGATCTGCCGAATCCGCTGTTTTATGTGAACGAATTCCTCAAGCGCAATGTACGCGGTTATCTGTCGCTGATTCATGGCGATTTGCATCTGGGCAATATACTGGTTGGTCCGGCGGGCGATGCGTGGATGATCGATTTCGCGCTGGTGCGTGAGGGTCATGCGCTGTTCGATTGGGCAGTGCTGGAAATCAGTGTGCTCACAACGGTTGTCGCGCCGCTGATTGATGACGGCGATTGGGAGGATGTGTGGGCTGCATTGGCTCTCATCAACAAGATCAATAACCTGCAATATCACATGGATTGGGATGAATCGCTGCTGGCGGACAGTCTGCGGGTTGTGGTGAAAATCCGCGAAATTGTGGCGGAAAATCTGGCTATCGCCGGTAAATGGCAGGAGTATCACATTGCGCTGTTCATGCTGGCGCTGCGTGGGTTGACATGGCTTGATACGTCGTCCGTGCAGGCGCGGCGATTGTTGTTCGGGCTGGCATCGCTGGCAGTGGTCTCGACGCTGGATTTCGACAGCGGCAAGTTATCAACGGGCAACATCGGGGATTTGCCGACGGGTACACTCAACCAGTATCAAGACGACGGCGACCCCGTGGATATTTTTGACAGCGAGGGCGATTAACCGTCGGCAAGCGGTCGAAAGTGCGCTATAATTTTTACAATAATCGTTTGCATAATTTGTACAGGTAGATCACAGGAAACTTGAATGAGCAAAGCATTACACGAAAAAGCGATGAAGGCGCTCAGCACCGTCATTGAGCCGGAATTGGGCCGTGATATTGTCACACTGGATATGGTGCGAGACCTGACCATTGAGAATGGTGTCGCCAATTTCACAATTGTGCTGACCACCCCGGCCTGTCCGCTGAAGGGTGTATTTATCCGCGAATGTGAACGGGTGCTGCTGCCCATTGACGGCATCGACCACGTTAATATCAAATGGGACGCCAATGTGCCCAGAGGGCTGCATGGCAATCTCGATATGCCGCTGCAAAATATCATTGCCGTCGGCAGTGGTAAGGGCGGCGTTGGTAAGAGCACGGTCGCCACCAATCTGGCGGTGAGTCTGGCAGAGCAGGGGGCGCGGGTTGGCTTAATGGACGCCGACATTCTCGGCCCCAACATCCCGACGATGGTGGGACTTGGTTTTGCTAAGCCGCACGTTATCGGCGGTGAAGGTGAGAATGATCAGCCGAAGATGGTGCCATTTGAAGCCTACGGTGTGAAAGTCATGAGCATGGGCTTTCTGGCAGACCCCAATACACCCATGATCTGGCGTGGCCCGATGCTGCACGGCGCGATCCGCCAGTTCTTCACCGATGTAGCGTGGGGCGAACTGGATTACATGGTGGTAGATTTGCCGCCGGGAACGGGTGATGCCGCGTTGAGTCTGGCGCAGTCCGTCCCCCTTACTGGAGCCGTTATTGTAACGCAGCCGCAGGAAGTGGCGCTGGAAGATGCCCGACGCGCCATCGGCATGTTCAATAAGTTGAATGTTCCGGTGCTGGGCGTCGTGGAAAATATGGCCGGTGAGGTTTACGGTCAGGGTGGCGGCGAGAAGCTGGCCGAAACCCGAAATCTGCCATTCCTCGGACGAGTGCCGCTGCAAGGTGTTGTTCGCGAGGGTGGCGACGCCGGGAAGCCGGTGGTCATCAGCGACCCGGACAGCGATGCTGGCAAGGCATTTTACGCACTGGCCCAGAATGTAGCTGCCCGTATCAGTGTAGTGGCGATGGCAAACGCCAACGTCATTCCGCTGAACATTATTGGTTAGAGCGATCTCGCTGCTCTCCTAAGGCCCTGCCTTTAGTTTAAGGTAGGGCTTTTTTGATTCGAGGGGATTTGGATGATAAAAGGGCATGGAGAGGCTTGACGGTAGGTCGCGATGTGTTGTAGACACAGTATAATACAGTGAAATGCGGGTTGTGGTTTTGTTGACGTGGGACGCGGTGTACCGCGCCCCTCCCAAATCAACCCACCGGAGGGGTCGGGTATACCCGACCCCGGTTCGTTGATAACCTGTATTATCATCTTAAAGTGCATCATACTGTCAGTCACGCTCTTCGTGGCGTCCAACTTTAGGCCCTTAGGGTTAATTGACACAATCAAAAGGGGCATCGTTCGGATCGGCTCTAAATTTGAAAGTTCCTTCTATTGTCATATTGGGATAAACGACATCGAACTCGCCTTCCACCCAACCACCATCTACATCGGGTCGCTGTGTGAGTATCAACTCACCAGATATCAGATCTCCAAGTTCCAAACGAGGAAATGTATCTGCATCAAATGTTGGCGAAAAAAGGATATCATTGCCTCTAATATTTCCACTTGAAAATTGATGGTTCCCTAGGGCTATCTCAGGAAGCAAATATATTACCACCACGCTGGGGTCATCTTCTTTGCTTGAATGGAAGCCTAGAATAGGAACGTTATTCCTGTCACATCTAATAATTCCTGTTGCTTCGTATTTGCCACTTATTTGCCCGGAATAGCGAATCTCACTTTCATCATCTGATCCACACGCTGAAAGCAGGAGTGCCAAAACCATTAATATCAAAATTCTGCGCATATGTCACCGCATCTCATACTCTGGTTTTATCTCACTATAGTGTAAACATGCATCAATGATTTGGCTTACAGAAGTCCCACGCTTCTACTACGAAACCATCACTCTCGATACGCACGTAGTACAATTTATCGTAGCCCTCATCAAACGTTGGAATTTCGAGGCGGCTGTGAGTGCCGCGAATGCCCATTTCGGGGATGTGTTCGGTCCCGGTGCGAGTTTCATTGCGGCGCAGGGCATCGTCAATGCGGGATGGGAAGTAGTAGCCGACGATTTCAAATCCGGCTTGCCGGGCAGGGATGATGTAGCGGGCGCGGATTTCGCGGGTGGCGTTGGTATTATCGACGACAAAGGGCTGTTTGGCCTCAATGCAAGCCGTGACCAGCAGTTTTTCGCGGTGGCGCGTTTTGAGCATATCCAGATTGATACGGATATGGGTCTTAAAAAAGTGTTCTTTGTAGAAACTTGATTTGCCGCTGGCCTGAATGCCAGTGAAGATGATGGCTTGCATGGATGTACCGTTGTAGGAAAAATTTCGGTTTAAGTATTACATAGTTTTACCCTACATTCATTGTAGAGACAGCATCCTCCCCAGAATGGCATTGGCGGAGGGATTATACTAAAGCTTTCTTGACTACTGGTAGGACCTGTTTTCCAAGCAAACGAATACCTGTTTCAGAGGGATAACCATGTGGTGTGCCATACTCGACGCGTGTCGCGCCAGCCTCGAACAACAGCATGGTCTGTTGAATAATATCTTTGACATTTCCTGAGAATGCGAAGCGATCAAGCAAAGAATCGGAGATCAGTGACGCCGCCAATTTAGCATTTTGCGAACGAACAAGCTCTTGAAGGCGACTGGTAAGGTTAGGTTCGATTTCTACCGTGGGGTCCAGCTGTGCTACGACGGGTAGGTATAGAGCCACTGATTCCTTAGCGATTCTGCGGGCAAGTTCGCGGTCTTCGTCAACGACTGTCACCGCCCCAAGAACGATACCGGTACTTCCCGATTGGCGCTGGGCAAGCTGCTCTCCCTGAGCAAGGTAACGACGAATCACGGGAATGAGATTGGGATTTGCGGAACCCCCGATCTTTACCTCATCAGCAATTTCGCCAGCTACTCTACATAACTTCGGCCCCCATGTGCCGACAAGGAAACGAACTGGTTTTTCGGGAAGTTCATATGGGATTTTCAAATGTGACCCGATGGTATAGACAGTACCCGCAAAACCATCAAATTCCCCTGAAAGAAGTTGTTTCACAATGGTGATGCTTTCGCGAATTGCCTGAATGGGCGGCTGTATCTCTTGAATGCCATACTCTGCTAACCATGCTCCGCGTGCGATACCCAGATAAACACCACCCTTTGCTATCTGGGCAAGCAGTGCAATGTTGCCCGCCATATCAACCGGCGTCATGCGCGATGGCGATACAGCAGCAACCCCCAGTCTTGCCCGTTTGATATGAGGGGCCATAAGCATCAACGGACCAAAACTTGGATGATATGGGGCATCGCTGTAAACACTTACTACATCAAAATCATATTGATCAACCAGTTGCGCCAGCCAGATATATTGGGCCGGAGTTTTATCGGTCTGGAAAGCAATGCTGAGTTCTCTTTGCATGACACTATGTCAACTGCTCACTATCCAGCATACGTCGGTTGGTTCGCTCAATTTTCATGACCAGCCGCTCCTCGGGATCAGGACACACCACCAGAGAATCCCGGGCAAGCCAGTCATTGTCATGAAGCTCTCGCTGTTTGGCAGCCAGCAGTGGCAGAACAGCGCTCAGCGCATACATGCAAAAGTGTTTGCCTGCGGGAATACGAAGTCTGCTGCTTTCTGTGAGTTCGAAATAGTCGCCAATCTGCATTCCACACACAGATCGTCCTTCAATGGCGACCACTGTTATTCGGAGATCGTATAGATCGAATTCTTTGCTCATCGTTCTCCAAATTCAGGGATTACATCGCGTCCAATACATTCAACGGCATTGAGCAGGTCAGGGCCTAATGGTGGTCCAAAACTAATGTGGGCAACGCCCATAGCGACCAGACTCTCAAGCCGCTCGATTAAGTCAGCAGTGTTCCCGGCAATACCTATCCGCAACATGGTCGGAGTCACCAATTCCTTTGCCTTTTTGAGATTATTCTCAACCGTGACAAGTTGCTCAATCTCGGAAAAGGCATCGGGCGCGAGTCCAAGTTGGTCCAGAATCGTTTGACTCATGGCACGCCCATAGTACGCGATTTTCTCCTTGAGGACATCAAGGGCTAGATCACGGTCTTCTGACACGGAACACCAGATACAGGCGGCGGCATCAATTTCTGAAATATCGCGCTTTTCCTGCTTGGCCCCATCGGCAATCTGAGGCATAACATTCTGAAAGTGTTCGGGCGGAAAAAGCAGTGGCAAACCACCATCAGCATACTGGCCGATAGCCCGGACCATCTTAGGACTCATTGCTCCTATATAAATCGGAACCTGTCGGCGCGGCTTAAACCGCAAGTATGCGCCTGCGCCCCATCGCAAAAAGTGACCTTCATATTCAACTTTGTCACCTGCAAGGAGCGCACGAACGACCTGAATGCTTTCGATGACTGCCGTGCGAGGGCGGGCTTGTGAAATACCCACCCAATCCAGAAAAGAAGCTGCCCCCGATGAGATTCCCAGATTAAAACGTCCTTGCGAAAGTTCATCGAGTGTTGCCGCCATCATGGCAATTTCGGCAGGGTTGATTGTGTAGGGATTGAGAATACATGTGCCGATTTCAATCCGGGTTGTCGCACCCGCCACTGCGGCGAGAATAACTGGCGCACTTCTCAGGAACAGATCGTTGCTAATCCAGATCTGGTCGAAACCCGCTCGTTCGGCAGCCTGTGCCAGCGTGACATAGGTTCCTACCGGGTGGTCATTATTCAAACGAAGACTGAATTTCACGATTAAGCCTGTTCAGTGATGATGGCTTCAGCTTCAATTTCAACCAGATGTGCTTTCGACACTAGTGAACTGACTTCTATGAGCGTATTGGCAGGTCGTATCTCACTGAAGAATTGAGCATGAGCACGAGCGACCTGCTCCCATTGGGAGATGTCCGTCACGTAAATCCGTGTACGAATCACGTCCTTCATGGTTGCGCCAGCTTCGTTGAGCGCCCGTTCGATCTTTTCCAGGATATAGATGGTCTGAGCATGAGGATCACCCACTCCAACAACATTACCTGATTCGTCGCTGGCTGTTGTGCCCGAAACCTGAACAATATTACCGATTCGTACGGCGCGAGAATATCCCGCGATGGACTCCCAGGGAGTACCCGATGAAATATTTATTCGCTGCACTTTCCACTCCTTAGATCACGATTCCATCCGAGCTTTTCGGATGTAGTAGCGCTCCAAAATTTGGAATACTACCTGATATTTCGGTAAGATATTGAGGTGCACCTGTCATGTTTATAAAAACGGTCATGGTATGACAGAAGCTGTTTCTGTCATAAGTCAGGCAAAGTAGTTATATATACTAAACCAGATTTTGTCTATGTCTCTACCATCTCGTATCATATTCCGTTGAAACTGTTCAGTAGTGACGTAATCAAAGGATTTAGGAGAATATCGATGAACAATAAGCAACAATTTACACGCTTTTTCTCGCTTATGATAATTCTGTTGATGACCATCGTTCTGTTTGGCGGGACACATACCAATGTGATCGCCCAGGATGAACGTGTGCTGGTGATTGGACATGCGGAAAGTACCGACTCACTCGACCCCGCTCGTGGCTATACCCAGACCACAGGGATTGTCAACCGCGCTACCTACAGCACGCTCGTGACGTTTCCTGATGAAGATGCAAGTCGCATTGATCCGATGCTGGCTACGGATTGGGAAATTTCCGCAGACGGTCTGGTATATACGTTCAACTTACGTGATGATGTAGCGTTTACTAACGGTGATTCAATTTCCGCAGACGATGTTGTCTTCTCCGTTCAACGCCTTAAGAATGTCACAGGTAATCCCGCATTTCTGGCAGATAACATTGCGAGTGTGGAGGCCATTGATGATTTCACTGTGCAGTTCACGCTGAATACCGCACGCCCGAGCTTTCTGGCGGAACTGACAAATTATGCATTTTCGATCACAAACGCCGACCAGATCAGAGAAAACGGTGGCACAGATGCTGAGGATGCAGCAGAAACGGACGAGGCAGAAGCTTTCTTGAACAACAACTCGGCGGGAACAGGGCCTTATATCCTCGAACGCTGGGAACCACAGGTAGAGACTGTGCTGGTGCGCAATCCAGATTATTGGGGTGAAGCTCCCTACTTTGACCGGGTGATCATAGCTAACATTCCAGAAGCGGCTACCCAGAAAATCGCCCTCGAGTCCGGCGAAATTGATATGGCACTTGATTTGACGGGCGATCAGGTCATGTCGATGGCAAACGATCCATCCATCGGCATCTTTCGTGGCCCGAGCCAGTATACCCACTTCCTACTCATGAACCAGGACCCTGAAATTGGTGGGGTTGTGTCTGATCCAACCGTGCAACTCGCAATTCGCTATGCTCTTGATTATGAGGGATACAAGATTTTGTGGGGTGGCGTTACGCCCGGTTCGAATATGGCCTTCGGTTTAGCCGGTTCCTATGGTGAAGATCAGGCTTTCAGCCGTGATCTGGATCGCGCCCGCGAACTTCTGGCAGAAGCCGGTTATCCTGACGGCTTTGAAATTACCCTCAGCTATCCAGATTTCACCTGGCAGGGCGTGAACATGAACACTAATGCCCAGAAAATTCAATCCGATCTGGCCGAAGTTGGCATTGATGTCAGTCTCAACCCGGGTGAGCTTCAGGTTTCATTGGAAGAATACCGCAATGGTCAACAGGGCTTTGGGTATTGGTTCTGGGGTCCCGATATTCTTGATCCGTTGGACCTGTTGTCGTTCCTGCCGGGCGGCATTGTGGGTGATCGCGCAAACTGGTCGCCCGAAACTGCCGATCAGGAACTTCTGGACCTCATAGCTATGGCAGAGATAGAGACGGACTCTGAAGTGCGCCTTGATCTCTTCGCACAATTGCAGGATTATCTGCAACAGAGTGGTCCCTTCGCGCCGTTTAATCAGCCTGATGTGCAAACCGCCTATCGTGCAGATATTCAGGGCTACGTTTTCCATCCGCAGTGGACAATGGACGTGTCCATCTTGAGCCGTGCCGAATAATCAATAACCAGTACTGGTGGGGCATCCGACATCCCCACCAGTATCTATTTCGGAAACAACACGATGGCCTTTCAACTGTATCTTCTGCGGCGTATTATGTTTACTATTCCTTTGCTGCTTGGCATAACAGTAGCCGCATTCTTTATCGCCAATGCAATCCCGGCGGATCCGATTAATGCCAATCTCCCTCAGAATGCCCTGAACAATGAAGAGATGGTAGCGGCTTTTCGTGCGAAGTGGGGACTGGATAAACCGCTGCATGAACAATACGTGACCTATCTTGGCAACCTGTTACAGGGTGATATGGGCACCTCAATAAAAACTCGACAGCCGATTGCTGAAGATATTCGCAAGTTTCTGCCAGCAACGATTGAATTGGCGGTGACCGCCATTTTGATCAGTGTGCCGCTGGGTATTTTTTTGGGCGCGATTTCCGCTATATGGCGCAATAAAATCATAGATTATGTTGTGCGAACTTTTGCTCTGGTAGGAGTCAGTTTCCCGGTCTATCTGCTGGCCCTCATCGCCTTGAGCCTGTTTCATGCACGATGGGGACTGGTGGCCGGGCCGGGCCGCATCGATTTTGCGATGGAACCACCACCCGATGTGACCGGCTTCTTTACCATTGATAGTATTCTGGCAGGTGATTGGAGCACATTGCGTAATGTTGTTTCGCATATGCTCTTACCCAGCATTGTTCTGGCGAGCTATCCGCTGGGGATCATTGCCAGAGTAACACGCTCGTCTTTGCTTGAAGTCCTGGCACAAGACTATATGCGAACCGCACGTGCCAAAGGTCTGCCAGAGTTCGCCGTTATCTTCCGGCATGGCCTGTCGAATGCACTCATTCCTGTCATTACCATTATCGGCCTGTCCTTTGGTAACTTGTTGGCGGGATCAATTCTCATTGAATCGATTTATGCGTGGCCCGGTCTTGGGCGCTACGCATTTCGTGCCTCTACCTCACAGGATTTCCCGGCAATTATGGGCGTAAGTTTAGTTATCGCATTCATTTACGTAGGAGTAAACTTCCTCGTTGACATCCTATACTACTTCTTCGATCCAAGGATACGAGAAACCTAAGCGGTTACAACGGCTTTTCCTGGAATTGCGGCGGAATCCTATCGTTATTGCAGGACTCATTGTTGTGCTGGTGTGGCTGATTATCGCCCTGTTGGCACCCTATATTGCGCCATTTGAACCGCTAAAGCAAGATTTATTGGTCCGGTTACAGAGTCCAGATTCTGAGCATTATTTTGGAACAGACGAGCTTGGTCGTGATATATTCAGCCGCGTGTTGTATGGCTCCAGAATAACCATTCCTGCTGCGTTTATGGCTATCATGACTGCCAGTTTAGTTGGCTCAAGTGTTGGGGCACTGGCTGGTTATATGGGTGGCATCCCGGATGAAATCTTGATGCGATTTACCGAGTTGTTCATGGCCTTTCCGATTATTATTCTGGCGATGGCGATAGCGGCAGCGCTGGGACCCAGTGTGAGAAATCTTGTGCTGACTCTGGTTGTGGTCACATGGCCCAATTATGCTCGAATCATGCGTGGCAGTGTTCTGGAGATCAAAAACAGAGAATATGTTAAAGCCGTCCGTAGTATTGGCGCTCCACATTGGTATATCCTGCTGCACACCATCATCCCCAACGCACTTGCTCCGATTATCGTCTACATGACACTTGACATTGGTATTGTCATCATCACATTTGCGGGATTGAGCTTTCTGGGACTTGGCCCCGAACCTACCTCTCCGGAATGGGGTCGGATGGTATCCATTGGCATCGATTTTTTCGATCAATGGTGGATGTGGTTATTTCCCGGATTGGCGATTGCCAGCCTTGTTCTGGCGCTCAATTTTATTGGCGATGGCTTGCGGGATATTATCGATCCGCATCTCAGGTGAATCGTTGTTTCATCTGCGACTCTCGGTCGGAAATCGAGTTTCTCCCGTAGTGGCGCGATTCACACCACTGCAATGCTTTTTTGAAAATGTACCTGCGTTTGCTATAATCTTTCAAGCACCTGTAATTTGAGTATTACAGTTCTCCTCGGTAAGTGCTGAATATGGTGAAAGTCCGCCCAATGTTGATGTCCGATCTAGATGTTGTTGCCGAATGGTTGACTGAAATACCATTATGGCAACGTTACAATTTAACGAGAAGTAAAGCGCAGGCCACTTTTGAGAAAGCTTTCCGTCAACAAGCGGTGCTCCTGGTCGCTGATACCAGCTCGGAACATGCCTGTGCGGTGGCATGGTGCATCCCGGATGGGGCTTTTGGTCGGAGTGCATATCTGCGTATGCTGGGTGTGCGCACGACACAGTCTGGACAAGGTATCGGCTCTGTCCTGATGCAGGAGGTCGAACATATTGCCAGTCAATCATCAGAGGAGTTATTTTTACTCGTATCAGATTTCAACACCGGAGCACAACGTTTCTATCAACGCCGGGGCTTCCAACACATTGGCGTTATCCCACGATACATACTGCCCGACGTTGATGAAAACATCTACTGGAAAAGGTTTGGGTAGTGGTGACGTACTGGCTGATGAATGATTTTATGTTGACGGACAGCATAGATACTGTCCCTACAGGAATCGGGAATGATTGTAGGGACGCCATGGATGGCGTCCGCCACTTAAAGCGGCCTATCTGTTAAAGCATTACCACTACCCGGAATTTATCCTTGCAATACCCTATTTGCAATTTCGATAAAAGGAGCATTAGATGTCACTTTCAAAGTTTGCCCGAACGATACTTATTGTCGCAGTGTTAGCTGTACCACTCGGTGTTACCGCACCTGGTGCTGCTCAGGACGGAAATGTCCTCATTATGGCTCGCGAGGTTGACGCTCAGGGATTGGATCCGCATACGCAAACGGCTTTCTCATCGCTGCGGCTGCTTGACCTTGTATACGACCCCCTGGTACGAACCGATGAGGAATTGAATATCATTCCTGCGCTTGCCGAAAGCTGGGAGTTTTCTGATGATGGGTTGCAGTTAACGTTTCATCTGCGCTCTGGTGTTACATTTCACGATGGCTCGGCGTTTGACGCTCAGGACGTTATCGCTTCCTACGAGCGTATTCTTGACGAAGAAACTGCTTCGGCTGCGCGTACCAATCTGCTCAGCATCGAATCTATGGAAGCCCCTGACGAGCTTACCGTTGTTCTAAACCTCACCTTGCCAGATGTGCCGCTGGTTGCTGCTTTGACGGCTGTAAACACGGTTATTCTATCATCTGATGTCATTGCCAATGGTGACCCAACAACTGACGTCGTCGGGACGGGGCCATTTGTGCTCGATAGTTGGGTTCCCGAAGAACAAACAATACTGTCCGCCAATCCAGATTTCTGGGGCGAAGGACCCTTCCTGGACGGGATAGAGATTCGCATCATTCCGGAAGAAGCCAGTATTCTGGCTGCACTGCGTGCTGGCGAGATCGACTTCGCCTTACTCAATGACCCACTCATTGCAACGCTGTTGGTAGACGAACCGGGCATCATCCTCAACCGCTCTGCCGACATTTCCTATCACGTTTTGCAACTGCGGGCAGCAGTCGAACCGCTGAACATTCTCGAAGTACGTCAGGCCATCTCGTGCGCCATTGACCGGCAAGAAGTTGTGGATGTGGCGGCAGTTGGTGAGGGGCAAGTCACCGGACCATTGACGATGCCTTCCTTCCAGATTCCGCTGGACGAGCTGTTTTGTTATGAGCAAGACCTTGATCGTGCGCGAGAATTGATGGCGGAAGCTGGTTATGAAGATGGCTTCTCCATGACGGTTATTGTCGCTCAG
This sequence comes from Chloroflexota bacterium, assembly GCA_022616515.1. Taxonomy (GTDB): domain Bacteria; phylum Chloroflexota; class Anaerolineae; order Aggregatilineales; family J027; genus JAKEEQ01. Next base: position 14,442 of record JAKEEQ010000508.1, read on the forward strand.
GCGGAGCCTCCTACCGCTCTCTCTGAAGCCCAGGTAATCCAGGCTCAATTGAGCGAAATTAACATTGATGTTGAGATCGAAGCGCTAGAATTTGGCACCTATGTTGACCGGTGGCTGGCCGCCGATTTCACCGCCGCGATTGCTCTCAATGGTGGACGTCCCGATCCATATCCAATGTACTCTCGTTACTGGCAACATGAGGCACAATTCAGCGATACCGCTGGCTATATTGACGATACATTGGATCAGTTGATGAAAGATGGGCAGGTCGAGACGGACCCCGAAGCACGATACGAGATTTTCGCCGAATTTCAACGTCATCTGGCGGAAACGTCGCCCTGGATCTGGCTCTATACCGGGTTTAACTACACGGCCCAGCGGGACTATGTGACCGACTTCACGCCAACCCCGACAGGTTATCTCTTTTATCTAAGCGAAACGAAATTGAATCGCTAACCTTACTATCAGTATCCAACAGCTTGAGCGCATACAACATGTGTGCGCTCGGCTGCAACGTTAGGATTGTGTGTGCGGCGCTTCATTGTTCAGCGGCTAATTACCTCCATCCCAACCTTGTTCGGAGTGTCATTGCTGGTATTTGTTGCCATCAGGATGATTCCCGGTGACGCGATTACCACTATGTTGGGCACCGAAGCCGGGCTATTAACAGAGACGCAGCGGGCGTCGCTTGAGCGATACTTTGGCCTTGATAAGCCTGCTCATGAACAATATTTCATCTGGTTAGGCAATCTGGCACAGGGTGACATGGGTCACTCCGTCCGGTATGGTCAGCCGGTGCTAACTTTAATCCTTGATCGATTTCCGGTTACGGCTGAACTTGCATTGCTGTCGATGACGATTGCGCTGCTGGTTGGCATTCCACTTGGAACCATGTCGGCAGTAATGCACAATTCAGTAATCGACATGGTCGGACGAATATTCGCAATGATCGGATTAGCCGCCCCTAACTTCCTGGTTGGTACACTGATGATCTATGTGTTGTCAGTCTACTTTGGGACGCTGCCCAATGCCGGTAACTACGTGGATTTTAAAGACGATCCTGTCGAGAACTTGAAGCAGCTCATCTTTCCTGCACTTACCCTGGGCCTTTCATTTTCCGCGTCTATCATGCGTACAACCCGATCAGCCATGCTTGAAGTGCTGGCGG
>JAKEEQ010000509.1 GCA_022616515.1 Chloroflexota bacterium
ATCCTCAGCCGCCTGCAAAACACCGAAAAGGAATGGCTGGATATGGTGGAGGACATCCGGCTCAATCTCGAATTCCGCATTGAAATGTTAGAGGCTTTCAACAGATGACACAAATTTTACGTCAACATGCCGAAGACCAGTACGCTGAAGAGCTTGAAGAACTGGCTAAACATGATGCACGTCAACGACCAATTAACTGGAATTTATCGCCGTGGGCGGTGTCCACTTATATTCTGGGCGGCACACTTTCTAACGGTTATGAAGTAACACCTAAATATTTTGGCGAACGCCGCCTGATCGAAATCGCGATTGCCACGCTGGCAACTGACCGCGCCCTACTGCTGATTGGCGTACCGGGTACAGCCAAAACATGGGTTGCCGAGCATCTGAGTGCGGGAATCAGTGGTAATTCAACATTATTGATTCAAGGCACAGCAGGCACACCCGAAGAGGCGATTCGCTACGGCTGGAATTACGCCATGCTCCTCGCTGAGGGGCCGTCCAAGCAGGCAATGGTTGCCAGCCCGCTGATGCACGCCATGGAAAATGGCAAGATCGCACGGATTGAGGAGTTGACCCGTATCCCATCCGATGTGCAGGATACATTGATTACCATCCTGTCCGAGAAACTGATGCCTGTACCCGAATTGAATACGGAGGTGCAGGCTGTCGAAGGCTTTAATGTCATCGGGACCGCCAATGACCGCGACCGGGGCGTCAATGAGTTGTCGAGCGCGTTGCAGCGCCGTTTCAATACAGTGTCGCTGCCCCTGCCGCGCACCGTCGATGAAGAAGTGATAATCGTGAAGCATCGCGTTGAGGAGTTGGGGCGTAATCTTGACTCGCCGCTGGAGGAACCCGCCTTGCAGGAGATTCGCCGTGTGGTGATGATCTTCCGCGAACTGCGTGAAGGGCAAACAGTGGATGGGCAGACGCGCTTGAAATCGCCAAGCCCCACCCTGAGCACTGCCGAGGTTATTTCGGTGGTGAACAGTGGCTTGGCTATATCACTGCATTTTGGTGATGGTGAGTTAAATGCGAACGATATTGCCGCCGGGATTGTCGGCGCGGTGGTCAAAGATCCGATTCAGGACCGGACGGTGTGGCTGGAATATCTGGAAACAGTGGTTAAGGAACGCGATGGCTGGGGCGATTTGTATAACGCCTGTCGCGAGGTCACGGGATAAAAGCATACCCCTCCGTCGCTTCGCGCCACCTCCCCGCAAACGGGGAGGAATCAGAAATCCGTGTGTCGAGGGGTGCGTGTAGGGACGTCCAACGGGGCGTCCGCTGCCTGAAACACCACGATTTCATGTCATTTCAGTGGCTTTTGGAAGATTGTCCTCCATCTCACCCGCAAACGGTTGATAGGGGTACACAATTTCGTAAATGTGGACGAGTTGTGATAATGGAAGCCGAGCGGACACGGCACTGCCGTGTCCCTACGGAAGTCCTTGCTTAAACAGGAAACACCAATTATAGTGCGTAGGGACGCCCCGTTGGGCGTCCGCCGCCTAAAATGCCACGATCTTCCGCCATTATCAGCGGCTTTTGGAAAACTGCCTGCCTCTCCCCGTTTGCAGGGGAGACCGAGAGGGGGTAAACAGCTAACTGCCCTTCACCACGATGAATTCATCACACAGGGCAGATGAGCTTGCCCCCGGAAAATGGTAACGAGAATTCAGGATAAAAAATGACAGTAACGGTATTTGGCATCCGGCATCATGGCCCCGGCAGCGCGGAAAGCCTGCTGTCGGCACTGGCAAACCTGCAACCGGACATCATTCTCATCGAAGGCCCACCTGAAGGCGACGAGTTGATTCCGATGCTGGGTCATGAGGAGATGGTTCCGCCTATCTCATTATTGATATATGCTCCCAAAGAACCCGCAAAAGCCGGTTTCTTCCCGTTTGCCATCTTTTCCCCGGAATATCAGGCCATCCGCTTTGCGCTGGCGAATAACATCTCGGTCCAGTTTATGGATTTGCCTTACACCCATATGCTGCAAATCCGCAAAGCCGAGGAAGAAAAAGCCGAAGAGGAAGCGAAGCAACTGGCGGAACGATCTGAAGCCGATGATGCACGGCCTGAAACCGAAGAAACGCCGCCCATGCCCGGGGAAGAACTCGACCCCAACCAACCCCCGCCGATTGCGATGGACCCGCTGGGCGCATTAGCCCGCGCTGCTGGATATGAGGATGGCGAACGCTGGTGGGAACGCATGGTGGAACTGCGGCAGGACAGCACCGAAGTTTTCGAAGCCATTCTTGAGGCTATGCAAACTCTACGTGAGCACGAAGAAAATCCGTTCCCGCGCCCCTACGATGAACTGCGTGAGGCGTACATGCGGCGCATTATCCGCAAAGCCATCAGGGACGGCTATCACAATATCGCAGTCGTATGTGGGGCATGGCACACGCCGGTTCTAACCGAAGAGGGCATGCCAACCGCAAGCCACGACAATCAAATTCTCAAGGGCCTGAAGCGTATCAAGGTTGCGGCAACATGGATTCCGTGGACGCACAGCCGCCTGTCGATGTTCTCTGGCTACGGGGCGGGCATTCGCTCGCCGGGCTGGTACCAGCATCTGTGGGAAAATGAGGCCGATATTGCCATCAGGTGGCTGACAAGAGTCGGGCATCTGCTGCGCGAGCAGGACCTTGTCGCCTCGACCGCCCAGATCATCGACACGGTGCGTATGGCGGAAACATTGGCTATCTTGCGCGACCTGCCCGTGCCCGGCCTGACCGAACTCAACGAAGCCACTCTGACCGTGATGTGCAATGCCAACACCAAACCGATGGAGTTAATCTGGCAGAAGTTGATTGTTGGTGAGACGATGGGGAACGTGCCCGAAGACACACCGATGGTCCCACTCCAGCGCGACTTTGAACGCACCAAACGCACCCTGCGCATGCGTGTCGAGGGGGAAGCGAGCACCCTCAACCTCGATCTGCGCAAACCGGTACACCTCGAACGCAGCCACTTTTTGCACCGCCTGCAACTGCTGGGTGTGCCCTGGGGTAAAAAAGAAGACGTCAGCGGCAAGGCAGGCACTTTCCACGAAGTCTGGAAACTGGCGTGGTCGCCGGAAATGATTATCAAACTCATCGAGCGCAGTGTATGGGGCAACACCATTTACGATGCAGCAACCGGCTATGCCAATCACATTTCCGAAGAGGCCGACGACCTGCCAACCCTGACCCGCCTGATGCGCGAGGTCTTATGGTCCGATTTGCCGGAAGCAATCGAGCCTGTCGTCAAGCGCATGGAAACCGAAGCCGCCCTCACCGGGGATGTCACCGAATTGATGCAGAGCCTGCCGCCGCTGGTTGATATTATGCTGTATGGCAATGTCCGCAAGACCGAAACGGCAATGGTCGAGGCACTGGTGGACAGCATTTTCACCCGCGTCAATATTTCGCTGCCAGCGGCCTGCGCATCACTGGCCGATGACGCCGCCCAGGAGATGTTCCCGCTGTTTATGAACTTCCACAGTGCGGTGCGCTCGGCGGACAACGACAACTACCTGCACCAGTGGTACGATACCATGCGCAAAATGATGGATTGGGACAAGGTGCACGGCCTGCTGCGCGGTCGCTGCTGTCGTCTACTGTTTGATGGCAGCCAGATCCATCATGACGAAGTCATCCGCCAGATGAGGCTGGCAACCACCACCGCCAGCAAGCCGATTGAAGTCGCCTCGTGGCTGGAAGGCTTCCTGCGCAACAGCGGCCTGATCCTCATCCATGACCGTACCCTCCTGAGTGTTATTGACGAGTGGGTGCTCAGTCTGGATGAACAAGATTTTGTGGCAACCGTGCCGCTCATGCGCCGGACGTTCAGCACATTTTCACTGTCGGAGCGCAAGGAAATCGGGCGGCTGGTCAGCCGGATTGGGCAGGCCGAAGAACTGGCCGACGATGATGAACTGGCGTTGGATCTTCAGCGGGCCGACGCGGTACTGGGCATAATTGGGGAGTTGTTAGGGGTTTACGATGTCGAATGATCCGCTTCATGAGGAACGCCTGCGCCGCTGGCGATTGATTCTGGGTGGTGGCAAAGCTGATGGAACCGGCATGGCCCTGCAAGGGATTGATCTGGGGATGGATGAGGCCATGTCGGCCCTGTACGATGGCGGTCAGGACGGCGAAGGCAAGGACCGGCGCGGCGGGATGGGCGATTCGATGCCCAATGTCAGCCGCTGGCTGGGCGATATTCGCGAATATTTTCCCAAATCCGTTGTGCAGGTGATGCAGCAGGACGCCATTGAGCGCATCGGTTTGCGCCAGATGCTGGCCGAACCGGACATTCTCGAAACCATTGAGCCGGACGTGCATATGGTCGCCACGCTTCTGTCGCTGAGCAGTGTCATCCCCCAGAAGACCAAAGCCACCGCACGGGTGCTGGTCAAGAAGCTGGTCGAGCAGTTGATGAAGAAGCTGGAAAATCCGATGCGCGAGGCGATTCGTGGGGCACTCAATCGGGCCAGCCGCACCAAGAATCCCCGACATCACGACATCAACTGGAACCGCACCGTCATCACCAACCTGAAGCATTACCAGCCACAGTACAAAACCGTCATTCCAGAGGTGATGATTGGCTATGGGCGGCGGCGCTCACAACTGCGCGATGTGATTATCTGTATTGACCAGAGCGGTTCGATGGCGACATCGGTGGTTTATTCCAGCATTTTCGGCGCGGTGATGGCCTCCATCCCCGCCCTCAAAACCCATCTCGTGGTGTTCGATACCTCGGTGGTGGACCTGACCCATGAACTGCACGACCCGGTGGAGATCATGTTCGGGACGCAGTTGGGCGGCGGCACGAACATCGAAAAAGCGCTCGGCTACTGCCAGCAGTTGATTATGCGCCCGGAACACACCATCGTGATTCTGATCAGTGACCTGTATGAAGGGGGCGACCGCGATATGATGCTTCAGCGCGTCGGGCAAATTGTAAACTCCGGAGTGCAGATGGTGGCTCTGCTGGCGCTCAATGATGATGGTGCGCCCAGTTTTGACCGTCGCATCGCAGCAGAACTGGCGACTCTGGATGTGCCCGCCTTTGCCGTGACACCGGACCTCTTCCCGGAATTGATGGCGACTGCGCTCAACCGCCGGGATATTGCGCTGTGGGCAGCGAAGAATGATATTCAGGTGGCACGCGGTGAAGAGGAGTGACTTTTCCCGGTCCACGCAATGAATCAGGTTTTCCCAAAAATCGCATAGTGGAGGGGTCGGGTACACCCGATCCCAAATAACCCTGAAATCAGGCCAACCGCATTCGCCTGTCCACCTGCCATTACGCTATGCCGTCTCGCTTTACATCGCATTCAACCGAAATTTAACAGATCAGGAGTCACCATGCTAATTGCGGAAGTAGAATATCGCGATGACACACTTACCCCGGAAACGCTCTGGATAACTGAGTTAGGGTTTACCTTCTCCGAGAATGGATGGGCAAGCAAGATAGATCCTGATAGAGATGAAATCAAATTTCTGTTGAGCTTACTAGATGTAGACAAAAATTGTTTTTTGTTTTTTATCGTTAGGGATGCCAATGTGAAAAAACTCAATGTCGGAATTTCCGATTATGACCGTGTACGGGTTGGATACAGACCTCCCAAAACATTTGGTACACGCGCAGATCGCTGGCTAATAGATCCATCATTTTTGGACTCGGATGAGATGGTACTGGACCGTGATCGGGCCAGAAGGCGGGTTCCGATTTCACAGACCGTTACAAAAGATATGGCATTTGATGTCATCATATACTACATCAGAACGGGTGATATACCCCGTGAACTTGAGTGGAGAAACTGACTATTGTGCGTGACCTCGTTCGCGAATGAAGTACGCTATTTGTTCGCACGTCGCGATTGCAACCAGTTCTTATACAACGCCTGATACTTTCTGTTCTTGAAACGCAATCTGATTTGCATTCCATGATCCTTGTTGTATTCAACCAGCGTAGTCGATACAAATTTTGTGTCAAATATGCGATTCGAGATGAATAGACCTGCCCAGAAGCTGGCGACCAGCAATGTAGCGATCAGAATTAAAGAAACTTTGAGGGCAGAAATATCCAGCAGCGCATAACGCTTGAGTATGATACTTATAAACGCTTCCCAAAGAACCACAGCGCCAATCATCAGACCAATTATCAGAAGCACCCTTGCCCGACGAGACATGCGAATTCGATTCATACAGTTACTGCACAGAGGAACTTGCGTTTGTAATACCTCGTGTAACCACTCTACATGAAAGTCTTTGTAGGTATACCAGTACACGGGGTTCGGTGCAAAACAGCGCGAACCATTAGAGGCGGGCAACTGATTTGTGGAATGGCTATTCATCAAGCAGGTGTTCCATGCAGGTCACTTAAAGCACCAATAGTGTGCCAGAATTCTGACCTTCGTGCAATTGACGTCGCCTTGTATTGCTACGCTTGCCGTGTGCCTATCCGCGAGATGGTAAACGCTTTCCAATTAGACACAGGACAATTTCAGGACCACTTAAACTCATAATTCTCCTCCAAAATTAACCTCTAATGTCCATTATATTACGGTCTACGGGCCTGCCCTGCGAATACCCTCAGCATTGGGGGCATAATCATTGAGCACATTCCGTGTGTTCATCGGGAACTTGTATTAAACTCACTCACGCGAAATAATAGAGCTTGATATACAGTCCTTATCCACAAAAAAACGCTTATGAACAATCAATTGCGCAGTAAACCCCGTACCTATCGCTGGCTGTCATGGCTGC
>JAKEEQ010000510.1 GCA_022616515.1 Chloroflexota bacterium
ATCGTCAACAACATGCTGGATGTGAGCAAAATTGACAGCCAGACGCTTCAGGTCGCGTTTGTGCCGGTGCTGCCCCGTATGATCTTCACCGAGACGCTGGCAGCGTTTGACGAGGCGATGAAAGGACGAAGCATCACGGTAAATGAGCATCACCAGCGGCTGCCAACCCGCCCGTTTATTTATGGTGATCCGGTGCTGCTGGGTAAAGTGTTTTATCAACTAATCTCAAATGCCATCAAATATTCGCCGGACGGGGCATCGGTTACGATTATCAGCCGTGAGGCAGTCGATACCGATCTGGGGCACTGCTTTGAAATCGTGGTGTCGGATCAGGGCATTGGCATCTCCAAAGAACAGCTTCCTTATATTTTTGAGAAATTTTATCAGGGTGGCAATGTGAGCCTGCATTCGTCGAGCAAAACAGCCTTTATGGGCGGCGGTCCGGGGCTGGGGCTGGCGATTTGCAAAGGGATTATTGAGGCGCATGGTGGAAAAATTCTGGCGGAGAGCGCCGGACGGGATAGCAAAACGTTTCCGGGAACGACGTTCAGGGTTTTGCTGCCGATTGGCGAACCTGAACCACCTATCGAGGTTTAAGCGGACCAGTCAGAGTCCGCTTTTTTATCCGTCCTGATTCAAAATCTGAAATGTCCGCACCATTGCGTCGAATACCGGCTGGTAATCCGGGAAGTCTGGCCCCTGTGAACTGAAGATGACGTAATAGAGATCGTCGCCATCAGGCAGGACGTGATACCATTCGCTGTTCACAATCTGGCTGCCGGTGGGGCTTCGTGCGATTTTCCAGCGGAGCGTATCATGGCTTTGGACAGTAATCATTTCTTCGTCGTAGGGATTATTACCTTCGGCACGTTGGGTCTGTTGGAGGGCTGTGACCAACGTATTGGCGTCTGTATTGGCTAGACTCTCGTGCCGAATGACCACCCAGGCGGTGCCATCACGTTTGAGCAATACCAGCCGGGTATCTTCCTTGCTGGCAAAACGCAGCACGAGATCACGATAGACATTGGCGACGGTAGGATATAACTCTTCAAGCTCAGCTTGCTGTTCAAGAGCCACCGTCAGATTAAAGGGGATAAGAAGCCAGTCGTCCGGTGGGGCCGCCATTTGAACATTGCGCCCGACAAAAGCGACCCACGTGGATGTGTCAACCGGTGTCGGATCGTCATCAGGATCGCCGGAGGTCAGGTTTGAGAGCGAACAGGCCAGGCTGGTTATGAGTATCAGCGCGAAAAAGATAAGCGTGCGCATCATGTTCTTGATAGCTCCCTTGTACACAGCCGCATTGTAGAGTCACCCAAGCAATTCCGCAACCTCTCCGGCACGGTTGACCGGAGTCTGGCACACAAAATTCTGACAGACATAGACCGTTGGCTGACCATTCTTGACGCTGCGATAACCCAACAGCGGCGGTGTCGCATCTTCACCCGGTTCATCCTCGGAGAGGGCAGTAATCACTCGTGGACGGAAGGGTCCCTGTACGGTGTTCAGGATGGTGGATGTCGCACCATCACCCGCTGCCCCAACAATAGCGACTTCCTGTGGGCGGTAGATGTGGAGATGCAAGGCGTTTAGCGCAGTCCCGAAAGCACTCGGATATTCTTGCATGGCTGCCGCTACACCGCTCAAAATTTCAACAGCGCTGTCTTCATAATGGTGTTCACCAGTGTAAGCCGCCAGCCGGATAAGGTTAAGGGCCATCAGATTATTGCCCGCCGGGGTGGCGTTGTCTTGCACACTGCGCGGACGGGCGATTAATGCTTCGTGGTCATCGCTCGTGTCATAGAAACCGCCGCTTTCCGTGTTGCGGAAATGGTCAATCACATGGTCGGTAAATGACTGTGCGGCTGCGAACCAGTGCGGGTCAAAGGTGGTCTGGTAGAGTTCGAGCAGGCCGTCGATGACACTGGCGTAATCTTCCAGATAACCGTTTAGTTTGGTCTCGCCACTGCCGTCATCGCGGCGTTTGTGCGTGCGATGCAGTCGCCAACCGTCCGCCAATTCGTGCATGATGAACCTGGCATTGTCAACCGCGACATCGGCATAAACACCCTCGCCGAGCACACGGGCGGCTTCGGCAAAGGTCGCCAGCATCATACCATTCCAGGCAGCCAGCATTTTTTCATCGCGTCCGGGTTTGATGCGTTGTTCACGGGCTTGAAACAGGAGTTCACGGGCCTGACTGATGATCGCTTCGGCTTCGTCAAGCGTTTTGTCGTTCCAGCGGGCGACATCTTCCACCGGATCTTCAATGTTGGGAATATTTTTGCCCTCAAAATTACCACCGGGTATCAACCCATAATATTCAATGACCAGTTTAATATCCGAATCGCTGAGATGACCGGCAAGAGCGTCTTCGACCTCTTCAATGGTCCAGACAAAGAATTTACCTTCCTCGCCTTCGGAGTCGGCATCCTGTGTGCTGTAAAAGCCACCGCTGTCATCCAGCATCTCGCGCATTACATAGGTCAGGATGTCGCGGGTTATATCCGCGAAAAATTCCTCGCTCGTCAGTTGATAAGTGTGTAGATAGACACGCGCCAACTGGGCGTTGTCGTAGAGCATTTTCTCAAAATGCGGCACCAGCCATTTATTATCTACGCTGTAGCGATGAAATCCGCCGCCAATCTGGTCATAAATACCGCCATTAGCCATTTTGCGCAGGGTAAATGTCACAATGTCCAGAATTTCTGGCGTGGTCTTTTCGGAATGGTAACGCAGCAGAAATTCCAGATTCATCGGCGACGGGAATTTGTGCTGCCCGCTGTGCAGACCACCGAAAATGCGATCCGGGCGAGCGGTTAATTTTTGCGCGGCGCGAACCAGAACATCTTCCGTTAACGGACTGTCTGTTTGGGCACTGACCACCAACCCGGCTGATTGCAATGAATGGGCGACGCGGTTGGCGGAATTTTCTACGTCGTCGCGCCGGTTATGGTAGGCGTCGGCGGCAGCCATCAGCACTTGTTTAAAACCCGGCATCCCATGACGCGGCACGGGCGGGAAATAGGTCCCGGCGTGGAAGGGTTTGCCGTCGGGGGTCAAGAAGACGGTCATCGGCCAGCCACCATGGCCGCCGGTGAAAATAAGGGTGGCCTGCATGTAAATATCGTCCACATCGGGTCGTTCTTCGCGGTCCACTTTAATGCTGACGTAATGGTCGTTCATGATGGCGGCGGTTTGGGGGTCTTCAAAACTCTCGTGCTCCATCACATGACACCAGTGACAGGCCGAATAGCCGATGCTCAACAGGATTGGCTTATCTTCGGCTCTGGCTTTTTCGAGGGCTTCTTCGCCCCATGGATACCAATCCACAGGATTCCCGGCATGTTGGAGCAGGTAGGGGCTGGTCTCATATTGTAATCGATTCATCAACCTCGCCTTTATCTTTTTTATATGTCAATCGTACCGTCACTACTCTAAGAACAGCGCTAAAATATCCGCCAGTTTTTGAATATTCGGCGCTATATCATTAATCGGGACGGCAGTGTATCCCAGAACGATACCGGTTGCCGGTGTGCTGTTTTCATAATAATAGCTTAACGCGCTGACTCGAATGCTGCTTTTCCAGGCAGCTTCGGCAAACTCGACGTCGTTCACAGCGGCGGGAAGATACAGAACGGTGTTCATGCCCGTATCATGCGGGCCAACCTCTACCCGGTCGCCCAAAAACGTTTCAATGGCTTCCAGAAACACGTTTCGTTTATCGTTATAAAGTTTGCGCATGCGGCGGATGTGGCGCATAAAATGACCCTCGCGCATAAACTCCGCCAACACCATCTGTGCTGGAAGGGGCGACTGCTGG
>JAKEEQ010000511.1 GCA_022616515.1 Chloroflexota bacterium
ATGGCAATTCGCCATGAAGATGATGCCAGTGATACTATTGTAACAACGGTCAACGGCGATGTTTATTCGCGAACCGGGGGTTCCCACAAAACTCTGCTCCACTTCCTGCGCGAAGACATAGGGTTAACCGGCACTAAAGAAGGCTGTGGCGAAGGGGAATGTGGGGCCTGTACGATATTTCTCGATGGAGCGGCTGTCATGGCCTGTATGGTTCCCGCACCCCGTGCACATGGTGCTGAGATTGTTACCATTGAGGGCCTCGAAACAGAGCAGGGACTGCATGCCCTCCAGCGAGCCTTCATCGAAACCGGCGCGGTGCAATGCGGCTTTTGCATTCCGGGATTCTTGATGTCCGGGGCAAAACTGCTGGATGAAAATCCACAGCCAACCGATGAGCAAATTGCGCAAAGTATTTCCGGAAACTTATGTCGCTGCACAGGATATTATAAAATAATAGAAGCATTTCATAAGGCAAGCCAATCAATTCAGATAAAGGAATAATCCATGTCCGTCGTCAAACAGAGAGAATATAAGCGCAAAACCAACCCCTACCTGCCAGTCATTGGCCTCCTGCTGGCAGTGATATTTGGCGTAATTGCTTACTTTGTTGCTCCCAGTCTCGTAGATATTCTTGTTGAGAATTTCAGCAGTATTGAAAGTCGTCTTCAGGAAGAGAATGGCGAACGCAACATTACTATTGCTGCCGCTGTCGCTATATGGCTGGTGTTGATGTCCGTGTATGTGATTTTGATAACCATTGCAAGTGGTGGAACATCATACTTCGAAGACGAGCAACAAATCCTCCAACCACGCTCTAATGATCCCAAAGAGATCAAAGCCTACTATAGCAAGCGTGAAAAGATGCTCAAGAAAAAGAAGAAGTTGATAAAAGAACTGGCGGCTGAAGAAAAACGCCAGCAGCGCCGTCGTTAAGGGGATAGATGATCCAGTGAGTGAGTCGATAGGAAAAGGACTGTTTCGTATTGATGCCGAAGGGAAGGTAGCTGGCAAGACACTCTATCCAGGCGACATCGATATTGAGGGGCAGTTGTGGTTAAAAATGAAATTCTCCGACCGTGTCCATGCGCGGATTCTCAGCGTTGACACCCGTCAGGCCGAGGAGGTTCCCGGCGTTGTCCGCGTTTTCACGGCTGCCGATGTGCCGGTCAATGAATACGGACTGGTCTACCGCGATCAACCCGTCATTTGTGGCCCCGGCAGTGAAAAACCGGGCACGGACGTTGTGCGCTGTCTGGCGGATGTGGTGGCAGTGGTGGTTGCCGAAACTCAGGAAATCGCCGCTCAAGCGGTGAAACTGGTTACGGTGAAGTATGAAGATTTGCCAGCGATTCACGATCCCGAAGCGGCACTGAACAACCAGCTACAACTGCATCCCGATTATCTGAGCAACACTATCTGCCACTACAAAACGCGCTATGGCGACATTGATGATGGCTGGGCAAAGGCTGATGTCGTTGTCGAGGGCGAATTTCAGACAGGTTATCAGGAACACGCCTATCTCCAGCCGGAAGCGGGTTTGAGCTACCTTGATGAAGAAGGTCGGGTTACTGTAATCGTAGCGGGGCAGTGGGTGCATGAAGATCAAGACCAGATTTTTCATGCACTGGATTTGCCCGCCGAGCAAGCGCGTGTAATCTATCCGGCAGTTGGCGGTGCGTTCGGCGGTCGCGAGGATATGAGCGTACAAATCGTTCTCGCGCTGGCAACGTGGACATTAAAACGCCCGGTCAAAACGATCTGGTCGCGTGAAGAGTCCATTCTCTATCACCACAAACGCCATCCCATCAAAATCCGCGCAAAGTGGGGCGCGACCCGTGACGGTATGATAACCGCAGTTGAGGCCACATTAATCGGGGATGCCGGGGCCTACAATTACACCACCAATAAAGTGCTCGGTAACGCCCACCTGATGACCTGTGGTCCCTATTATGTTCCCAACGCCCATTTGGATACTTATGGAGTCGTGACCAATAATATCCCGTGCGGCGCTTTCCGGGGATTTGGAGCACCACAGGCCGCCTTTGCTGCCGAAAATATGATGAACCGTCTGGCACACGCTCTCAATATGGACCCGGTCGAACTTCGCCTGAAAAACGTCCTGCGCGATGGTGTCGAGTACATCACAGGTACACCTCATCCACCCGGTGTAACGATGCCACAGGTCATTGAGGAATGTGCGCGGCAAAGTGATTACTGGGATGAAACTGAAACTGGATGGCGTAAACGTCCAAATATCCTATCCACCGACCCGAACATGAAGCGCGGCGTTGGTTTTGCCGCCGCCTACAAAAACATCGGCTACAGTTTCGGTTTCCCTGAACAATGCTGGGCTACCATTGAGATTCACGGCAAAGCCGACATTGAACGGGTAGTTGTGAGGGCTGCCGGAGCGGAGGTCGGACAGGGATCACATACTGCTTTCGTCCAGATGACAGCGCAGGCAGTTGGCGTCCCGGTTGAGAAGGTCGAACTCATCGGCCACGATACGGCTGAAACCAACACCAGCGGCAGTGCCTCCGCCAGCCGCATGACCTACATGATGGGTAACGCCATTCGCGGTGCCGCGGAACAGGCCCTCCAGCACTGGAATGATGAAGAACGCCCCGCCATCGCCACGTACCAGTACAGGCCGCCGCGTACCAGTCCATTTGACCCGCAGACCGGCGAAGCCATGCCCAACTTTGCTTATGGCTATGTTGCTGAAGCGGCTGAAGTAGAGGTCGACATTGAAACCGGATTAATCCGGCTTGTGCGGGTGGTTTGTGCGGACGATGTCGGCAAAGCAATCAACCCGATCAACATCGAAGGTCAGATCGAAGGTGCAATTGTTCAGGCACAGGGTTATGCGCTGTTGGAGAATCTGGTAGTCAAAGATGGACAAATTTTGAACCCGTTTCTGTCCACCTATCTCATCCCCACTGTGTTCGATATTCCGACAGAAGTCAAATCGGTTATTCTTGAGATTCCCTCGGCGGAAGGCCCCTGGGGAGCGCGTGGCATGGCCGAAATGCCCTTTATCCCCCTCGCTCCTGCCATTGCCGCTGCGGTATATGATGCGGTAGGCGTCTGGATCACGCAAATCCCCATGACTCCCGATGTTGTCGTGCGCGAGTTAAGAAAGCACGGAGTCGGAGCAAGTTAACAGTTGATAATTTGTTAACGCCTGTTACATACTCCTAACAGGCGGTAACAATGGCATAGTTACCATCAAGAAAAGCGTCGAAACGCGGAGATTAGCAAGGATAGTGGCAATGGTCTCAACGTCAAACGACAAGGACTTAAGTCCCTACTGGAACGCGCAATGTGCGGTGGTCAGCTCACAATTATTGTCGCCTGCTGAGATTGACTCGCTCGTTTCAGGTTCGAGTTTATCGAATTCATCGTTGGACTTGCCAGTAGAACAATCATGGTTCTCAACCAGGATCATCCATCACCCAGCGAAGCACTCGTCGAAGATTAGCTTGCCGTCCTCACTGGCTTCGCTGCAAGAAGGCACGGACGCCGAAGCGACCTTCATCAAAGCAAAGAAGATCAGAATTTATCCAACGAGTGAACAGGCGCAACTGTTTAAATTCTGGCTGGATACCAGTCGCTACATTTACAACCTGACCGTTGAGAATTTGCGCAAACACGATGGCCCCACGCCAGATTGGAAAGAATATAAGAAATATATCAATTCCATCACGCCAGAATGGGCTTTGGAATGTCCGCGTGCTATCCGGGATATTGCAGTCCGAGAGGCTTGTTTTGCCCTGCGAGATAACAAAAAGAAAGTGAAGCAGGGTCTCATTGATGGGTTTGAACTGCATTTCCGCAGCCGCAAGAATCCCATGCAATCCTGCTTTATCCGCAATGATGCCATCCAACCGCATGGCATTTACATTCGATATTCCGGTTCACTAAAGTTTAGTGAGCCGTTGCCTGATAAACCTAAAGACAGCAAGCTAATCTATCATCGGGGAAGATGGTATCTATCAGTGCCGTATGAAACCACAACCCAACGACACGTAGCCGAGAACCAAGGGCGTGTCGTGGCTCTGGATACAGGCATACGGACCTTCATGACCTTCTTCTCCGATGATAGCTTTGGCTGGCTGGGTGATGGTGATTATCAGCGCATTATGAAGCTGTTGCTGGCAATGGACAACCTGAAATCTCAGATGGCTAAATCCACTGCCAGACACAGACAGCGATTGAAGAAAGCGTTTAACAAACTGGCGCATAAACGTGATGATTTAATCGCCGACATGCACCACAAAGTAGCGTTGTTTTTGGTGCAGAATTACGACATTATCTTGCTGCCAGATTTTGAAGTATCGAATATGGTTAAACGCCAAAAACGTAAAATAAACAGCAAAACCGTTCGCGCCATGCTGGGACTGAAGTTTTACCAGTTTGAAGAACACCTTGAACGCAAGGCATTCGAGTACGGTAAAACAGTGGTCGGTGTCAATGAAGCCTACACCAGTAAAACCAACTCATGGACAGGTGAAGTCAACGTCAAGCTCGGCGGACGTAAGACGATTTACGTGGATGGCGTTCCTGTAGACAGAGATTTAAATGGCGCACGTGGGATTTATCTACGTGTGATGGCGGCTACGCCCTCGACTATTCTGTAGTCGTGTATTTGTTAACGATGGTTAACAGAAAGGTAGCAGATCTTGTCTGATATAATCGTTTTGAAAGGCGCGGGCGACCTCGGCAGCGGGGTTGCCTATCGCTTGTTCAAAGCTGGCTACCCCCTCCTAATGACGGAATTACCTCGCCCGCTGCTTGTCCGGCGATTTGTCTCCTTTGGCAATGCAGTTTACGAAGGAACGCAAACTATTGAAGGCATTACCGCCCGCTGTGTGGACACGCTGGAGCGGGCGCAGGATGTTACTGCTGCGGGGGAGATTCCCGTCCTCATTAGTGCCAGTCCCAGCTGGAAACCCCTGAATCCGCGTGTTGTCATTGATGTACGCATGGCAAAACGCAACATCGACACCACAATCCATGATGCGCCGCTGGTCATCGGGCTTGGTCCCGGCTTCACGGCGGGTGAAGACTGCCATGCCGTTATCGAAACCAATCGCGGTCATCATTTAGGTCGCGTCATATGGCAGGGGCAGGCTGAACCCAATACGGGTATTCCGGGTAGTATTGAAGGAAAAAGTGGGGTTCGCGTCCTGCGAGCACCCTGTGAAGGTCACATTCATGCACACTTTGAAATTGGTGATACAATAACAAAGGGAGAGGTTATCGCTTCAATTGAGAATCAACCTATCATCGCACCATTTGATGGTGTCTTGCGCGGCATTATTCATCCGTCAGTGCATGTATGGGAGGGACTCAAGATAGGCGACCTTGATCCACGGGGGATAAAAGAGCACTGTTTCGAAATCTCCGATAAAGCACTGGCAATCGCTGGTGGGGTATTGGAGGTCATTCTCACGAAAGGAATAGTTCCGGAGGCAAGCCGTTATGCGTCTACGTGATGCACTGGGGGTAATGAGAGGGGATGTCATCGCCTTTACCGGGGCGGGTGGCAAAACCTCGGCAATGGTACAGCTTGGATATGAACTCGCCAGCGATCACTGGCGTGTCTTAGCAACCACCACTACCCGTATCGCCACCACCGAGCTTGAATATTTTCCCTGCGTTGTTCAGTGGAACCCATCATTACTTGATGACAATTACCGCCTGATTGAGCTTCTAGACGCTAACCAGTTCGTGTTCGTTTATCAGGAGATCACGAACGACAAGGCTGTGGGAATAGCCCCCGATGTAACCCGCAAACTGGTGGACAGTGTCAATTCGGATGCCCTCATCATCGAGGCGGACGGATCACGGCGTTTGCCACTCAAAGCGCCACTGGAACACGAACCGGTTATCCCCGCTGATACGACGCTGGCGGTTCCGGTTGCCGGATTGGATGTTCTGGATAAGCCATTCACCGAAAGCAATGTCTACAACATTGAAGCCATCATCGACCGCTACGGATTCGGCTATGACATGTCGGTCGTGCCTGCGTGGTTGGCAC
This sequence comes from Chloroflexota bacterium, assembly GCA_022616515.1. Lineage (GTDB taxonomy): Bacteria > Chloroflexota > Anaerolineae > Aggregatilineales > J027 > JAKEEQ01. The sequence goes on from JAKEEQ010000511.1 coordinate 6,044, forward strand.
AGGTGCTGCGTGACCCGGAATTTGGCTTGAAAGGCATTCCCGAACACGCCCGCGTCATGGCCCTGCTCAACAAAACCACGACCAGCAACATGAGTTTGAATCCTGCTCGCCGGGCGGCGCGTATGATATTGCAGGAGCCGCGTTTTGATGGTGTCGTCATTGGTGCCGTCAAAAACCGCAATCGCCCGGTTTTTGAGGTACAGCGCCGGGTGGCCGCTATTGTACTCGCCGGGGGCCTGAGCCGCCGCATGGGACGCAGCAAAATGCTCCTGCCGTGGGGCAACCGCACTGTCATTGAAACGGTGGTCAACAAACTGCTGCCCTTCAAGTTGGCGGATTTCGTTGTGGTGACTGGCTATAAGAGTGACGAAGTGGAAGCCAAACTCAAGGACATGGCAGTCCGCACCGTGTACAACCCGCATTTTGCGGCAGGCGAGATGTTATCGTCGCTCAAAGTTGGCCTTGAAGCGCTGCCGGATCATATCGACGCGGTGATGGTCTTCCTCGGTGATCAGCCGCAGGTAAAACCAGCGATGGTCAATCAAATCCTGACGACCTATGCCCAGACCTGTGACAGTATCATCGCACCGCAGTATCGCGGCAAACGGGGGCATCCGATCCTGATTAACCGCCGCTACTGGCAGGATATTCTAAACTTGCCGCATGGTAAAGCACCTCGCGATGCCCTGAATCAATATCCAATTCGCACCATTCTTAGCGATGATGACAGCATCATTCGCGATATTGATACTCCAGAGCAGTACCAGCAGGAACTCAAACTAGCTGGCCTTAAGTAACAATTTCTTATTTGGCTGGAAACCATTTCCCGGAGACGGAAGTTTCCCAAATAACAAACGAACAGGAGGAATAAGTATGGCGCAAGCAACATTTGAAAGCGTGCTCGCCCAGGCAGAGCAACTGACCCCGCAGGATAGACTGCGTTTGGTCGAACGACTGGCGGCGACTTTGCAAACCGAGCTTAAACCAGTGAAATCCAATTGGCACGCTGCATTACGTGCGACTTACGGTATCTTGAAGGATGACCCTATTGAACGTCCGCCCCAACTGCCACTTGAGGAGCGCGATCCCCTCGCATGAAATACTTACTGGATACTAACACCTGAAATAGACACGGTGATTGGATAAAATTCCCTATGTTGATCATTCATAATGCAGGTCAGTTATGCACGATGCCGCTGCATGATAATGGCCCACAACGCGGTAAACGCCTCGGCGATGTGGGACTCATTGAAGACGGGGCAATTGCCATTCGGGACGGCAATATCGCCGATATTGGAACATCCAACGACATCCTGACCCGCCATCCCGACGCCGAAACCGTAATTGACGCTGGTGGCAAACTCGTAACCCCCGGTCTGGTGGACCCGCATACGCATGTCGTGTGGGCAGGGAATCGGGCCAGTGAATTTGAGCGTCGTATCGCTGGCGCGACGTATCAGGAAATTATGGCAGAAGGCGGTGGTATCGCTGCGACCATGCGCGATACACGCGCCGCTTCACTGGATGACCTGATTGCCCAATCATTGCCACGTTTGCTGTCCATGATGCGGCAGGGGGCAACGACAATTGAATGTAAATCCGGCTACGGGTTGGATACGCAGACCGAAATCAAAATTCTAGATGCTATTGTTGCCCTGAATAATGCTCTGCCCGTTGATCTGGTGCCGACATTTCTGGGCGCACATGCCTTGCCGCCCGAATATCGGGATGATGTCGACGGTTATGTTGATCTCGTCGTCAACGAAATGCTGCCTGCGGTCACCGAATGGAAAGCCGTCAATTGGGCAGATAAACCACTGTTCTGCGATGTGTTCTGTGAGACGGGGGCCTTTTCCCTTGACCAGAGCCGCCACATTCTGGAGACTGCTAAGGCGCTGGGCTTTGACCTGAAGATACACGCGGATGAATTTGACGCATTGGGTGGCACAGCGCTGGCGGTTGAGCTTGGCGCGGCGTCGGCGGATCATCTGGTAGCGACCACCGATGAGGAAATCAAGCTGCTTGGTGAATCGGATACTGTGGCGACCTCACTGCCGCCCACCCCATTTGGGTTGGGACACCATCATTTCACACGGGCATCGGAGATGCTGGCTCAGAACGCGGTGCTTGCAATCGCCACCGATTGCAATCCTGGCACAGCATGGTGTGAGAGTTTGCAACTATCTATGGCGATTGCCACTCGCTATTTGAAACTCACACAGGCACAGGCACTGGCGGCCTGTACCGTGAATTCGGCATTTGCGATTAAGCGCGGTGGACAAGTTGGCACGCTGCAACCCGGCGCGTTGGGTGATGTGGTAATCTGGCAGGTCGATGATTACCGGATGCTCGGTTATCGTTTCGGCGCGAATCTGGTGGACACGGTTATCAAACGCGGCGAAATCGTCCACAGCTACGAGTCAGGATAGTGAGATACCAAAAAGCCCCCCTCTGTGTCTCCCCCCATAGGCATCAAGTTAAGACAAAAAGGGCAAAATCAGGGAGAATAGTTGTACTACGAACATTCAAGCTGAGGATGCCCTTTATGTGTACAAGCATAGA
>JAKEEQ010000512.1 GCA_022616515.1 Chloroflexota bacterium
GCCCCACTGTCAACCATTGAACGATGTGATTACGCTTCGCCAACATCATTCCCACCATCCGGCAGCAGGAAAATCAAGCCGATTGCCAGCAGTGGCAGGAACGCCACCACTTGCAGCGTTTCTCCCAGCCCAATGATGTCTGCCATACCACCCACCAGAAATACGCCTAACGCACCGGATACAAAACTGAGGCCAAAGGCGAAGCCACTGGCGCTAACTGCCCCGCCGGGTAGAATTTCCTGCCCGACCATCAACAAAATGGGTTTGTTGGCGTTCACCGCCAGGCCCAATATGACACTCAACAGCAGCAGGAAAATATCATTACGCATATTGAGGAGCAGCAGCAGCCCCGGTGTCATGACCAGCAGTGAAATAGTCAAAATGATGCGCCGCGAGATGTAATCCGAGAGCGATGCGCCCACAAAGGAGCCGAACGCCGCCGCCATCAAGAGCACCGCCGTCGCAAATCCGGCGAACTCCAACGATCTATCTTGCGAGGTGTAATACACCGGCAAAAACGTCCCCAGCACCATGCTGATGATATTCGTCATCAACACTGCCCCCAGATAGGCAAACATCATGACCCGTGCCGTCTGCCACCAGCGACCAGCCACCATAATGGTTGATGGGTCTTCTTCGATTGCAGGGGCTTTTGGAGTGGACTTGGCCCCTTTGATATGGCCCCGCACATACGGACTGAGGCTTCGTGTCAACACCGGGATAATCACGGCGAACAGCGCAAATACCGGGGCAACCGTTTTCAGCCCGATATTGTCGAACAGCAGACCGAAAATGAGGGGACTGAGCGCAAAGGCACTATTTCCGCCCAGCATAAACAGCGCTACTGAACGCCCTTTGCCTCTGGCGGGAGCATAGGCCCGCGCACTTGCCAGCGCCACCGGATGCAGCGCGGCATTGCCGATGCCCATAATAAACGCGCCCATGAAAATCACGAGTGTGGTATCCGCGAACGCGCAGATCAACAGGCCAAGCGCCGAAACCAACGCACCCATGAACATAAAATAGGAGCGTTCAATTTTGTCCGTCAGCCAGCCAAGTGCCGGTTGGGTGATGGAAATCCCCTGAAACAACGCCCCGGCGATGCCAATTTCGGTGTTGGATAAATCAAGGCTGCCCTGCTGCGCCGCCAGCAAAATTGCCAGCCCGCCCGTGAAGAAGTCATTTGAAAAATGTAGAGCTGTCAGGCGGCGGGTGATGGTCCATGACATGCTCTTGGACAGTGCCTCAGTGGTCAACAGGTAACCCTTCCATTTGCATAATCTTGAGGGCGTTGGTCGTTGGTGACGGCCCCTCATGCAGCTTATAGTCGAATATCATTTTTCCATCGCGCACCTCATCGCGGAAGTGATAATTGTCAATTTTTTCGAACTCATCAGCCAACTGTACGAGTTCAAGGTCATGGGTGGCGATAATGCCCGTGCCATTGGTGCCGACCAGTGACCGGATATAGGAGCGGCTGCCCACCAAGCGTTCGCGGTTATTGGTCCCCCGGAAAATCTCGTCAATCAAGAACAGCAGCGGATAGTCGCTGTCCCGTTCCAGTTCATCCAGCAGGCCCTTCAGACGTCGCACCTCCGCATAAAAATACGAAATGCCGTCCGTCACCGAATCGGTCACCCGGATACAGGCATACTGCCGGAACGGGACGGTTCGGAACTCGTCGGCGATGGCGGGCGCTCCGGCAAATGTCAGGGAGAGATTGAGGCCGATGGTGCGCAGGAATGTGCTTTTTCCCGACATATTGGACCCGGTAAGCAGCGCAATATCTCCTTTGTTTTTAATCGTCAGCGAATTACAGACACGCCGCGCCGCCGGGATAAGTGGATGCCCCATCTCTAGTGCCTCAAAGATAGGCGTCTCCGAAACCGGGATAAATTCGGGATAGGTGGTGTGTGGATGATTCAAATCGGCAAAGGTTGCCAGCGCACTGAGCGCTTCGAGTTCGATCCACGTCTCCAACCACACTGGCAGTTGGACTTTCAGCACCTTTTTGATTTCCTGCAACTGCCCGGCAAAATATAAATCCCACGGCACGATCATATTGATGACAAACCACGCAATCGGGTTTTGCTGCAAGCCTGCTGCCCCCAATATGCGATTAACGCGGCGCAGCACCCGTGATGGACTTTCCTCGCTGTCCAGAAAAGGCTGGCAAAGTGTTTTCACATGTGGCGAACGGGCATAGGGATAACGCTCGATGTGGTCAAACACATCCTTAAGCGGCGTGATCAACGCCCGCATCGCCAGCGCATCCCCGAAAAACCCGCGAATCTCGAACCGCGAGAAAATAAACCCGATATATAGAAACATCGTGATTTGCCAGATGGACGGGATAACATTCAATTGGTCCAGCACAAAGAGTGTGATATTCGCCAGCACAAAAGCGATAGCAATTCTCAGCAGCGTCGCAAAATTCGTGTCGGTGGACTGCGCCGACAGCCAATCCAGCACCCGCCTTACATCCCGCTTCTTGCCGAGGGTGCGCGGGCTGCGGGTGGCAAACAGAGTCAGCTTATCGCGGTAGATTGGCATCTCCTCCAATTCACGGACCAGTGCTTGACGCTCTAATGTGGCAGCCAAATCCGGGTTTGTAATAAGCAGCCACTCGCGCAGTTTGGCGGCAGCTTCGTTGGTCGTGGTGGTATCTATCACCCGATGCAGCGAATAACGCCCGGTTATATCAAAATCGTTCTCGAAGGGGTGAGCGGGATCAGGCCGGAAGGTCGGCTCCGGCAGGTTTTCCCAATCCAGTTCGGCCTGTGCGATGTGCAATTGCTTCAGTCGCTGCCAGATTTCAAGCTGCCGGATAGTCTCCAGCACCCGCCGGTGATAGGCAACCACACCCGCAAATATGGCGATGACCACCATCGACCAGATGATGGCAATAGGTACGCTGGTGAAGATGGTGATGGGGAATAAGATGATTGCGCCAACCACAATGACCGTCAGGCGAATCCATGAGTAGCGGTCGCTGATGGCTTGCAGCGCCATCAGGCGTGTTTCGAGTCGTTTAATTTGCCGGTTCAATTTCAACCCAATTTCGCAGCGTACCAATACCCTCAATTTCAATTTCAACCTTGTCGCCATCATTTATTTGTGACACCCCTTCGGGCGTTCCTGTCAAAATCACGTCGCCCACTTCCAGCGTCATCACGCGGCTGATGAATTCAATCAGGTAGGGTACATCAAAAACCATATAACTGGTGTTGCTATCAATCACCGTGTCGTTATTCAGACGCGCCCTGATGTTCAAATTATTCGGATTTTCAATATCGGTGTTTATCCAGGGACCAAGCGGACAGAATGTATCAAACCCTTTAGCCCTCCCCCACTGACCGTCGGCTTTTTGCAGGGCGCGTGCCGATACATCATTGGCGCACGTATAGCCGAACACATAATCCAGCGCGTTGTCCCGTGAGATTTTGCGAGCCTGCTTGCCAATCACTACTGCCAGTTCCGCTTCAAGGTCCACCCGCCCCACATCTGGCGGCAGGACAATCGGCGTGTCATAGCCGGTCAATGCGCTGGGCGGTTTGAAGAACAGCATCGGGTTTTCTGGGACGGGAACACTATGTTCCTGAGCATGGCCTACATAATTACGCCCGATGCAGATGATTTTGGTGGGGGTAACGGGCGGGGCCAGCAATAAATCTTCCGCCGGACCCATCAGGTCTTCACCCTGCAAGGTTGGGGTGAGAAAGGGGTCAGTGGACAGACTGTAAATCATACCGTCTTCAACAATCCCAAAGCGCGGACCATCCGTTGTCATATAACGGGTAATCAATGGCATGGTGGAATAATCCTTTAACACTCGGCGCGGAAATCATTACCAGAGGTAGTGGGGGAGCGCCAATTTCCTTTCTCATATTGATAAGTATACCCATCACTTCGTTGTAGTAATCGACAATAGCGATAGCTAATGCCCTGAGCCGTCTCATGGGCAGTTTTGATATTGAAATAACCCGATGTACGCACAGTTACTCGCCCAATATATGTGCCTGCCTTTTTGCCCGTTGGGACAACGGCTTTGATCCTATCGCCTGTCTGGAAACCATGTACGCGTTTGAAGCGTTTGGCCTCGGTGCGCGGAAAACCATATTTGTCCACACGACACATCTGGCGGGAGCCACGTCCAGTAGCCTGAATAAGCAGCGGTTTCATATTAGGATGGACGAACACATCCGCGCCGCTTTCGCCCACACAGACAGCATCCAGCCAGTGGGTTTTCGGGTAGCCCTGACAGGTGCGATTATATTTGGTGCGTGCGCCAGTGCCCACCTCAAGCGGCAATCCAGTAGCCTGCAACTGCTCGTATAACGACCAGCGAGTTGTATTTATCACAACCGCATCCCGTAAGGGTCGTTGGGCTTGGGCTTGAATATGGGGATAGCCAAACTCAGCCGCTGTCCGGTTGCCTTTCTTACAATTACACGGCCCACAGGCAATGGTCAGATTATCGACACGATGGCTGCCACCTTGTCTGCCCTTCGGGATGATATGCTCAACTTCCAGCGGTACACCCTTTATTCCACAGTACGCACATTGATGATTTTCCTTTATCAACAGATATTCGCGGACGTTATAGCCCTGCAATGTGCCCTGCTGATACTCTATGCCTGAAATCTCAGGATACCGCATTTTTTGGGTATCAAATTTTGCTAACTCCATTGCCAGATGGGTGACAGGGGCCAGCCGACTCAACCGCTCAACCCATGTCAGTATATTATTTACGGGATTTTGCAAGGATGGCGGGAGTTGCCCCTTTCGGCGTCGTCTGTTCTTGAAACGTGGTGGGCGATACCTCGTTTTGCGAGACCGTCGCCCGTGTCTAAGTTGACTGCGTTTGAGCATAGCAAGGTGTACCTGTTGCCCCCGATGCTTCAATTCTGCCGCCCAGATACAGCGTGGGCCACGCTCAAAATCCGCTACGATAGCGATACCCGTCGTCTTTGAGCCAGGGTCAATCTTGACCTGGACATTCTGCATCTCACCGCCTTCACGGTCAAGAATCATAATCGTAAACGGGTCGTGTTTAACAATCTCCGCCCGTCCCTTTTTCAATAGCATCCGTGCTCGTGCCGGATGGCAGGGCATGAGCGGCTGCTCGTTCTTGTCTACCACAAATACTCGTTGTGCCATAATAAAGCTACCTTTCAGTTCTCTGTACCACAGGTACAGGTATTGTGTATAAAACACGTCCCCTCGCCAATGTTATGGAGCGGTTTAATGTGTGCCACACTTGCCTAGACCTTCAGTATATTTAATGACACACCGCAGCGTCCGGGACTGGGGAAGCATCCCAGAGTGCCTGTAGATTCGCTCCTAACGTAGTCTTGAAACAAGACTGAGGCTGGTCAACACAGGCTTGAAGCCGGACGGCTTCAAGCCACCATCACTGGTGGTGGTCGTTGACTGTGTGTTAAGATTAAAGCTGTACTATTCTAGTGGATAGATATTGCCCATTGCTACCCTTTAGGACTTGGGAACGATGTCATATACAACCAACAATAAAGATGATCAACTTCTCTATGGCAACGAGTGGGACGACTTCACCAGCGATGTCCTTGAGGAGTTTGAAGAGAAACCGCGTGGCAGAGGGCGCGGCTGCCTGCGGGTTATTTTATTACTGCTTATCATTGTCATTTTGCTGGGCGTCGGCGCGTTTTATATCATGAATCGGGCCTCTGAAGAGGAAGCTGCCACTTTTGAGGAGTCCAGCACTCAGTGGCTGGAAGATGCCTCGACCGTGGTCACCAATTACGAAACCGCCATTGCGGGTGAAACGCTGGACTGTACAACTGTGCTGGGAGATAATTCGGACTACGTGTTAGGCGAAATCCCCGCTTATGACGGCAGTGATGAAACCCTAACGGAAGTTCACTCCCTCATGGGCAATATTGACCTTGAAATACAGGAGCTTCGCGCCAAAATCACGCCTGTTTGTGGGACGAATACAACCGTGAGCAATGCCGGATGGGTAAGTCTTGCTCGACCCGAAGGCAACATTGCGAATGCCCGCAATTTTATCCAGCAAGCCGAGGATTCACTGGGCGCTGCTGAGTAAATAGATAATGTCTTCATACCCGTGTGAGAATTTATGCTGGATGGTCCGCACGGGTACAAACCCTACCCTTTCATAGAGCCGCCGGGCGCGGGTGTTGCTGGCGAGGACACCAATCTCGATGTCGGTGTAGCCAGCTTTACGTGCTTTTTCCAGCAATGTCTTCAGTATATCGGTTCCGATCCCCTGACCACGATGGCCGGGAATGACGAATAAATCACTGATTTCTGCCACATTGACCCAGTAGGTGAGCATGGCAAAGCCGCAGGGAACCTGATCGTTGAGGGCAACGTAGCCTCCACCGCGCTCATGCGCCTTTAAGCGCAGCGCACGTTTCACAAGGTCTCGAACATCCTGCGGGGAGCGCTCTTCCCACCAGTTGCTCAAGGTGGTCACATCTTCGTGGGTTACATGACGAATCTTCATGGTAAAAAATAAAGACCATTGATTACACAACGGTCTTTATCGGAAATCTACTGCTCTTTTTCCTCGACATCAATCACTTGTTCGCCTTTATAAAAACCGCAACTGGGGCACACAGTGTGTGACTGTTTGTATTCGCCACAATGATCACAACGCACAAGGTGTTTGAGACTGAGCGCATCGTGTGCACGACGGTTGTTGCGGCGGCGACGTGAGACTTTGCGTTTTGGTAAAGGACCCATAAGATTCGCCGCAGGGGACACCTAGCTTTAGCCGGGTGGGGAATGCGACTTTACTCCTTTGCTAGATATGTATGTTTCCTAAAATGGTCGTTTTTGATGCTGACAATCAGCCAGGAACGACCAAACCTGTATTCTCTCTTCGACGGGGCACTCAAGGCTTAGTTCATTGAACGTGGCATTCAAGGGGTCTGCCGTAGTGCCTGGGACTAAAGAAGTATCCCAGGGTACTTGTAGCCTCAAGCGCGGCTGCACATGCTTGTGCCGTCTAGTCAGGACTTGCGTTGCTACCCTCGTTGCAGAGCTACCCTGCCTTAGCGGGGAGTTCCTGACTGTTCTTCCTCAGTCGTCTTCCGTTAGCAGGGTGGCATCATACCATTATTCCGGTGGGCTGGCAAGACTCTTGCGCTAAGTACCAACTTGTGTCATTCTCCCATCATACCCGGCGGCTCCCTGTGAAATTGAATGAACTTTCAACTACAGCGTATTTCAACCACCACGTTATTGTTTTTGTCGATGATTGGCGGCAGTGTCCTGTGGGCACGGGCCATTACGCTCAGCCTGTTTGTTGAACGATTGGGCACGGAGCGGCTGCCGCTGGCGCTGGCGCTGGATGGCGTCTTAATTGTGGTGATTGCTGTCGTCTACGCAAAACTTGCCCGGCAGATGGAACACCCGGTCCTGTTGTGGCTGGTGTGCTTACTGGTCGCGGCACTGATTTTTTGGGGTCGCCGGTTGGATACATCTGGCATCATCATCCTGTTCATCGCCGGGCAGATTTTCAGCGACATCTTCAGCAAATATGCGCAGCGGCATGTCGCCTATTTTTATGCTTCCAGCCACGACCGCGAAGGTTTTCTCGAATCACTGCTTGCCAGCCGTGCTGTACAAGGATTAATGGCAATTGCCCTCATCCCCATGTCGCTCATTTATTCGCCGGGGCAGTTAATAAACTGGTGGCTGGGCACAGTGCTGCTAAGCGTCCTGCTGGTGATGTGGGTCAGCGGAAGTTTACGGTACGTGCAGAAGACGGTGGATACGCTGCCCGAATATGGCGACGAGAATCCTCGTTTCAAGAGCGCCGGACATCTGATCGGGCTTTTTACAGGCCGTCTCATTCGCTGGCTGACCATTATGGCGCTGGCGGTGAGTGTCATTTCCACGCTGTTGCTGTACCAGACCCTTGTCACGCTTGAGCAGCGATTTGACAATTTCGTGGCGCTCATCACGTTTTTCAGTCTGGTCAATGGCGTGGGCATCTGGCTGAGTTTGCCGCTCAAATACATTGCCCTGAGTCGTTTGCTGCGCCAGTTGAATGCGGGTCGTCTGACCGCGCTGTTTCCAGCGGCGGCGGCTGGAACGTTCTGGGCGCTGATGCTGGTTCCGTCGCTGCTGACCGCCGGACTGGGTGAATTTGCGCGGACCGCCCTCCGCGTGAGCTTCTATGAGCCACTTGAACGCATTTTGCATCACGCACTGCCCGGTGGTGTTGAAGGCTGGTCAAAGCGTTTCATTGACAGTTACATCGAGCCAGCCGGGCATATTGTGGGAGCGCTAATTCTATTCAGTGTGATTGAGGCCGGTTCAGGAGGCAATGAACTGCTGTTTGTCATTGGTACAGGGGTGGCCGTCATCCTGATTATCAGCGCCGAGCGCACCGGACATCACTACGGTATTGCCCTCTCGTCCTCGCTGGAAGCCGGTCAATATCGTGTGCTGCGCCATGCAGCGGGTGAATGGGGGCC
>JAKEEQ010000513.1 GCA_022616515.1 Chloroflexota bacterium
CAAAGATTACGATCAGGGCTGGTTTCACGGCATGGTCCCCCTAGTTACCTAACTTTGAGACAATCTTTTGTGTAATTCTCTCGATTTGACACCGAATGGCTTCATCATCATTTTCTACGTAAACCAATCGTAACGCTTTGCTGAAGTCGCCGCTTGGATAGCCAATTCTCTCCAGTGAATCCAGCGTATATTTCAGGCATATCTTATCGTGACCCGCCAGTGTCTTCAGGATGTACGAGCGGCAAATTGCCAGCAGGAAATTCTCAAAATGGATCAACCGCTCACAGAAGTGCCGCAGCCTCTCCCTATCTTCCCGGTGTTGGGGAATCTGATAATGCCACTGCTCTTTTAGAAACTGATAAACATCGACCACGAAATCAGCCCATTCATCGTCCACATCGTAGTAATAGGTCATGACACTTTCTTTCTTGGTCCCGACCTGTTTTCCCAGCACCAGTGCATTGATAGTGGTCGTCATCATCGTTACGAGGTTGACCATCAGGTGCGTACCACGCCCAAATTCGCCCCCACCCACATATTCACCGAAGGAATCATACCCATAAAACTCGCCGTCTTCATCCGGATAGCGCAGCGGGAAATATAGGTTATCGGCCCGCCCACGCAAAATCCACATATACTGTACCGCCATGAACAGTGAGCGTATGATCTTATCTTGAATAGGCTCCAGCGGCAACGTGTGGAAGGCCAGTTTGTCTCCGAATATGGGCAGGGCTGCTTTCATACTGGCGGTTGCCCGGGTAAGGTGGGATTCATCAAGGGAAGAAATGTCTAAGCGGACATGACTCAGTGCATTGCAATGGTGGATAAGATCCTGACACTGCCGTAGTTCTGTGTGGGTCAAACGCGCGTAGAACAGAATACCGATGTCGAGGTCACTGGAGGGCACGGCAGTCCCGTCGCCATAACTCCCGACAACGTAGTAGCCACGAATGCGCTGCGGGAAAGTCGATTCATAGATACCGACTATCCCGACCAGTAAATCATCAATTTCAGTGTCTCCGGTGGAATTGGAAAGCTCGACAGTCAACGTGCATCCCCCTTCAAGACCGCTTATGCGGACATCCATGTGTTTGTGATGGTGCTCAACTTGTTCATGATACTGATTGTCATTAGCGCAAGAAAGGGCGAACCCTAACCGGCTATCGTTTTGCCGTCAAATGTTCGATACCGCCTTCACGCGCGACAATAACATCGGTGGCGATGTCGATAAACAGTCCATGCTCCACTACCGCCGCCAGACCGAGCAGGGCATAGTCAAGTTTTCGCGGGTCTTCAATTGGCGGGAATTTACAGTCCAGAATGTAATTTTTCTGGTCTGTTTCATAGGGTGTGCCATCGGTGTTGGTGCGCAGGGTCCAATTTGCACCAAGTGCTTCAATGTGTGCCACAACTGATCGCCACCCGAAGGGGACCACCTCCACCGGAAGCGCGAACTTTGTGCCAAGTGCCGGGCTGAGTTTCGATTCGTCGATCACAATGACTTCTCGTTTGCTGGCCTGCGCAACAATCTTTTCCTGCAATAACGCGCCGCCCCCGCCTTTTATCAATTGCAGATTAGGATCAACCTCATCTGCGCCATCAATCGTTACATCAACGACTGGATGATGCGCGAAATCTGTCAAAGGAATGCCCCATTCACGCGCATCCACTTCAATCTCATGGGAGCATGGAATCGCTGTAATATCAGTTAACGCTCTGGAATTTATCAATTCAGCAATACGCCGCACCGCCCATATCGCCGTGCTGCCATGCCCCAACCCGACAACCATCCCCGATGTCACAAAGTGATTGGCAGCGTACTCGCCAGCCTGCCGTTTGAGTTGTGTTCGGTCCATCGTCCGCTCCCTACAGGCGTGGCGGGGTCACGCCCACTTGATTTTGGTATTTGCCCTTGCGGTCGGCATAAGAGGTTTCGCAGGGTTCATCGCTCTCAAAAAACAACAACTGCGCAATACCCTCGTTAGCGTAAATCTTGGCGGGTAGCGGTGTGGTGTTGCTGATTTCGAGCGTCAAGAATCCTGACCATTCTGGCTCAAGGGGTGTGACATTCACCACCAGTCCCGTCCGCGCATAGGTGGATTTGCCCACGCAGATACTCAACACATTACGCGGGATATTGAAGTGTTCGACGGTGCGGGCCAATGCAAACGAATTGGGCGGGATAATACACACATCCGCTTTAATATCCACAAAACAATTCGGGTCAAAATTCTTGGGGTCAATAATGGGCATGTGGACGTTGGTAAACACCTTAAATTCGTCCGACACGCGAATATCATAACCATAACTGGACAGCCCATAACTAATGGCCCCTTCGCGTACCTGATTCTCAACGAAGGGGTCAATCATGTTACATTCAAGCGCCATCCGACGAATCCAGTGGTCGGGTTTAATCGACATACCTGCTCCTGAGTCTAATTTGTATATACCGGAGCCAGTATTGTAAACGTTCGCCGAAAATGTTGACAAGCGTATATGTTTGTATACAATCATATATACAAAGTTAAGTGTCTATGCTAAACAAAAAGTGTTCACGGCTGAGGAACTGAAACGTAGCAACGATGCAGTTGGCGGAACGGCATATCATCAAGCAGAACGACCCGCGCTGGGCAGCCATTGATCAGGCGGCATGGGCATCCAAGAATATCTACAATGCGGCGCTGTACAAAGTGCGAAAAGCCTATTTTTATGACGGGGTTTATCTGGACTACAGCACACTGGAAAAGCAGTTTAAAAAAGGGCATCTGTTACCCGATCAACAACTGCCTGTCAAAGTCGTCCAGCAAGTCCTCATGCAACTCGATAATGACTGGCAAAACTATTTTGCCGCCCTCAAGACATGGCGGGCTAATCCAGCCGCGTTTGAAGGCATACCGGGCATACCGGGGTACAAGCACAAGGCACGTGGACGGAATAAGCTGGTGTATACTGATCAAGCGGTCAGTAAAACTGCCTTCCAAAAACGGGGGGTCATTGCACCATCGCAATTGTCCATCGAGATCAACACTCAGCAAAAGACCTTTGATCAGGTTCGCATTCTCCCACGTAAAACACACTATGTTGTCGAGATGGTGTACACGGTTAAGATTGAGCCGGATGAACACCTCGACCCGGAGTGCGTGGCAGCCATTGATATCGGGGTTGATAATCTAGCGACTGTAGCTTTCAACCAGCCGGACCTCGCACCGCTTCTGGTTAACGGCAGACCGCTCAAGAGTATCAACCACGCCTACAACAAAGAACGTGCTCACCTCCAGAGTCAGCTCGAAGACAATCGTCACACCTCCCACCGGATAGACCACCTGACGGATAACCGTAACCGTCGCATGGAGGCGTATCTGCATCTGGCAAGCCGTCGCCTCATTGATCTGCTGCGCATATTGGGTATTGGTGTACTCGTCATCGGTAAAAACGATGGCTGGAAACAGGGTGTCAACTTAGGCACACGCACCAACCAGAACTTCGTCCAGATTCCTCATGCCCGTTTTATCCAGATGTTGACTTATAAAGCCAAACTGGTGGGTATCAACGTCATTGTGACCGAAGAAAGTTACACCAGCAAATGCAGTTTTCTTGATCTTGAACCCGTCGGTAAACAGGATATCTATGAGGGCAAGCGCGTCAAACGCTGGCTATTTCAGGCCAGGGATGGACGCGAAATTCATGCGGATGTGAATGGTGCGTTCAACATCATGCGAAAAGTAGTCCCGGACGCTCTGGTAGCGCGGGGGATAGCGGCTGCGGTAGTCCAGCCGGTGCGGGTCACACCTGCATAAACGAATTGTCATGTTTGTACATGCAATTTGAGACTATAGCAGATTACGCGGTTACGATAAGTGGTTTCCCCTGTGTGATCACAATCGTATGTTCAAAATTGGCCGCCGGTTTTCCGTCTGTTGTACGCAGCACCCAGCCGTTATCTTCCGTGAACAGCCGTCCGCGTCCCGTGGTGATATGCGGCTCGACCGTCACAACCAGTCCATTCGTCAATTTCTGGTTAAAGCGCGGGTGATAGACATGCGGAATCGTTGGCGGTTCGTGCAGGGCCAGTCCCACGCCATGTGCCGTCAATTCACTGATGACCCGGAAGCCCTGCCGTTTCGTGTGCTGCTCTGCCGCTTTGCCGATGGCATTGACGGGCTGCCCGGCTACTGCCGCCTCAATCGCCACATCGAGTGCTTCCTGTGCCGCTTGGATGAAGCGTTTCTGCCGTCTGGTTAACGGCGGCACGCCGACGGTGATAGCCGCATCGGCGAAGTAGCCGTTGAGTTCTGCCGATACATCAATTTTGACAAGGTCGCCCTGTTGGATGACGCGATTGCCGGGGATGCCATGTGCCGCTTCGTCATTGATACTGATACACGTCACTTCCGGGTATCCATAGGTGATTTGAGGGGCCGATTTTGCGCCGAATTTCTTTAAATAATCTGCACCAATTCTATCCAACTCACGGGTGGTGATGCCCGGTTTCACATGCTTTTTCATGAGTTGCAGTGTGTCGGCAACGATCTTGCCAATTGCCATCAAGCCTGCCAGTTGTTCTGGATTTTCAATACTCATTCCATATTCCTGTTCCTCTAACGATTTCCAAGAGCCAGTATATCACCAATACGCTGCGCTGTATCACGCAGCCAGTCGGGTCCATTTGCCAGTGCTTCATCCAACTCGGCGATTTTTGGCAAGATGCTGAATGCATTAACAAAACCCCATTCTTTGAGTTCATCGGGCGTTGCGGTAATCGAACCGGCTACCGCAATGACAGGAATGCCATGTTTTTTCGCCTCATTAGCGATACCGAGCGGTGCTTTGCCACCCTTCGTCTGTGAGTCGAGTTTGCCTTCACCTGTGATGAGCAAGTCAATATCGCCCGCCGCCAATAGATCATCGTAGCCAAGTGCCGAAATCAACGTCTCAACGCCGGAGACAATCTCAGCGCCTGCCACGCCGTATAAACCCCCGGCAATGCCCCCGGCAGCCCCTGACCCGGGCATATCACGAATATCCACACCCATATCGCGTTTGACCACCCCGGCGAAATGCCCCAGATTTCTGGCAAGGGTCTTCACCATATCCGCATCTGCACCTTTTTGCGGGCCAAACACTGGTGCTGCTCCATTATCACCCAGCAGGGGATTATCAACATCACCCAGCACACGAATCGTCACGCCTTCTAAGGTTTCCTGAAGAATTTCTGGCTCAATATGATCCAACTCATTGAGGAAGCCACCACCATAGGGAATCGGGTGATCCCATTTATCCATCAGCCTTGCGCCGAGTGCTTGCAGGCAGCCCGCCCCGCCATCGACCGTCGCACTGCCTCCCAGCCCGACCAGTATTTCCGTCGCGCCGCGCTCAATCGCCGCCCTGATAAGATCACCTGTGCCGTAGGTGGTGGTTCGGAGTGGGTCACGCTCGTCCGGCTTCAAAAGTTCAATCCCGGATGCCCTGGCCATTTCAACCAGCGCCACATCCCCTTTCAGACCAAACTGCGCCTGGATACGCCGGGCCAGTGGGTCAATCGTTTCGATCATGATGAGGTCGGCCCCGGTAGCTTGCTGCCAGACTTCGAGCGTACCATTGCCACCATCTGCCAGCGGCATCAAAACAGTTTCGCAGTCGAGATCACTGCGTTTTAAACCCTCCGCAATAGCGTTGGCAGCCTCAACGGATGTCATACTTTCGCGGAACGCATTGGGTGCAACGGCAATTTTCATGGCATCTCCTTTTGGGAGATATTAGAGCGGGGCTTTGGCGATGCCGCAAGGCAGGAACTGGTTGGTTGCATTTGAATCGTATTGGAAATTCAAGCTACAACCAACCAGTTGGGTAAATAAACGAACTACTTGGACTTGCCGTTCTGCTCATGAACCTGTGAGCGCAGCAGCATACTCAACAGGCCATCCGTCAGGCCAGCACCATTCCCCGAAACCGATACATCGGGCACGATACGGACGGCGCGATCACCGATGATCTGCATCAATTGCAGAGCCGTGTAACCCTCAATGCCCAACGCCGTTACACCCGCCTGATACGCCTTCGCGTGAGCCTCGCCCGTTGCCTGAATGGCCGACGCCTCACCTTTGGCGTGTTCGACTTCGGACTTCGCCTGCAATTCGGCAATCTCCACACCCTTCTCGGCCTCAACGATTTTCTCCTGAATGTCGGCAAGTGCCGTTTCGCGGACCAACTTCTGGCGCTGTTCCTGTGCCATCCGCTGAATTTCATAGGTTTTTTGCTGTTCTTCAGCAATTTTACGATCAGTCTGCGTCACCATCAGTTGTTCGGGCGGTTTGATATCGCCGATGAGAGTATCAATGGCCTGCACATCATAACTGTTGATCGCCGTCTGAATATGGGTGGCGGCTTCATGCTGGCGCTCACTGCGATTGGTCAGGAAATCCAGCACGGTATATTCCTGAGCCGCGTTGCGGAAATAGTTGCCCACAATCGGCTGCAAGACATGGTCAACCAGATTCTGAACCGACCCCACGCGCGAGATAACCTTCGGGGCTTCTGGTGCACCGATGTGGATAATCTGTGACACGTCCAGATTAAAGGCGAAACCATCCTTCGAGCGCACAGTAATCGGCGACAGATTGGCGTCGTAGGCATGGGCCTCAGTGCGGGTTGCCCAGTTCAGCACTATGTTTGTGGTGGGGACCAGTTCAACCTTCATAATCTGCGGGTTGATTGGATGTTTGCCGGGATAAAGCGGCAATACCCAGACACCTTTATGACCTTGTTCAACCAGATTACCATGCTTGAACGATTCCCCGCTGACATCTTGATGCTGCTTGCCAACGTAAGAAATCACGATGCCAACATGCCCGATAGGAATTTCCGTCATCAGAACCTGATGAACATATACAAACCATGGATTGAGATTCCACGAGCCAGACAGGAGAACCTGCTCCTGCAAACCACGTCGCCCACCATTTGCCAGAAAATTCTGGGCATTCTGGAAATTGTCATGTCCGGGGATAACCGGGCCAGCAATTTCGGCATTTTCAATGGGCGTACCATCCAGCGTTGTTACTATTCCGACACGGTCCGGCGACACGCTGTACACCATTAGCTGCTCTGGCGACATACCATGCTGTGTGGCATTCTGAGCGGTAATAATGGTGAACAAAGCCGTATTGATGCGATAGACGCCTGCCGTCAAAATATCGAGTTGGCGTCCCTTTTCACCGCCATTGAGCAAGAATTTGCGGGCATCCTGAAAATTGTCACACTCGACGCCGCGCCCCAGAATGCGATTGGGAGGGATTGCCTCACCATCGGCAGCAATCACCAGCCCGATTTGTCCCTGCGGAATGCGGATCACCTGTTCTTTGCGAATTTTGTACTGCCAGAGCCAGTATCCAAAGTGCCAACCGGGAGGAAGCGTATCCGCTTGGTAACCAGCTTCACTCTTGATAGCTACTAACTGTCCGGCAGGCAGTCCTTTACCGAACTTGCGAACAACGATGCCGACTTCATTCTCTCGGATGACTACAAGGCCAGTCATCACGATAGGCAGTGCCACTGCCACCACAACACCGGCAATGATGAAAATGATAGGTGTCATTTTTTCCTCCAGCCACCGGGCGCTAATACGAATTCAGGATGACCGCGCCCTGCTGCCATCCTGCTTTTTGGGCACAGGCAAACAAAAAACGACGCAATGCGCCGAAAGTTAGGGAAAGTGTAGCTTTATGTGCTGCGTTTCGTGTTTTATATGCCCATAGATATAAAATACGCTCGAAAATTTCGGGTGTCAAGAAAAATCGCCCCGGTAAGGACTGAATCGTTGTTCACTCCTTTCGGAGACAATATCGAGTGGATTTTTTGAGTGGTTTATACTAATGAAGGCCGAACACTGCCCGCCTGACTATCTACGGGTCAAAATCTTCTCCAATAAGGGTGACTTCACTGACATAGGCATCATAGCTGTGTCCGGAACTGTAAAACTCGATGCCAGTTATTACCATCGGACGGAGGTTACTTCGCTCTGCTGGTAGGTCGCGCACAAAGTCCTCACTCTCGAATGTATACCACGTGCCACCGTTCACATGAATGTGCTCATTGACACAGCTCTGACAACGTGTCTCACCACCACGCGCCGGGTCATAAGTGATATAAAAGCCCTGAATCCATTCACCGGTATCGATTTGATTGTAAAATCCCAGCCGAATCATCAAGACGCATTCTGTTCCAACTGCACCACAGGCACTAATGTCGTGGTCAACGAGGTACATCGTTACGCGCAAGCGTAGGCTTTCGTAATCGGAAACATCGATATTGGGCAAATTTTGCTCACACCTTGCCTCGGCATTATGCAGATCATGACCGGCCCGTACCAATCGCATGGTAAGGCGATCCTGAAAGAAACCATATTGATGATTCCCACGTGGTTCAGACTCAATGTCTGGTCGTTCTCTTGTACAGGCCCATGTTTCAGGCCAGCCAGCGGCGTCCTCCTCCTCGCTATGGGGAATATGATCCTCAAGTAAACTGTTGGGATTCAAGTAGACAACTCGCTCTGGAGCGATTTGAAGCGTCCCGGTTCCATCAATCTGCCCGTTCTCCTCGCGCTGGATGAGTTTGGTTTCCTGACGATCCGTGACCAGTACAGCCTCACCAGCCCGAACTGTCACACTGAAGGTATCGTCGGTGACCTCCAATAAATAATAGCCTCCTTTATCGAGGCGTAGACGGCGATTGTGTATGTCCGACACCTCAATCCGAATATCGCGTTCAAGCTGCCGGGAAACGGTGATATAAATGCTGCCACGCACATCGTCTAACTGTAAGATATATGGATTGTCGCCCAGACCAAAACGCGGCTGAGACGTCTGTTTCAAGCGAACGCGGCTGCCCGGCATCACCTGAACGGTACTCAGCACCTTACCGTCATTTGGGGAGTCGGTAAAGGAAATGCTGGCCTGTGAGCCTTCATCGGTGATAACACGGTCTCCCGGAGCCAATGTTGTTTCGGTGGTAACAGCAACAGGATTCACATTATCGGGTGAGGAGATAATGATAGTGCGCTGAGCGACACGCGCGGTGACAGTCAAATTCACATTCGACTCGAACACGAACCACTGAATACCGTACACGGTCCCGGCACAGACAAGACAAAAAACTACAAACCCGGACACAAGAGTCAGCCAGGCGATTCTATTTGGATTATTCATAGGCCGTTCTAAATGTTGAAAATTCTTCGGTTGCAAGCTGCCAGTGGACATCTACACCTGTCACTCTGGCACCGAAAGGCCCCTTATGCAAAAAGTCAAGCAATTGTTCCAACGCTGGTTTTTCACCTTCCGCAACAACTTCAACGGTACGATCTGGCAGGTTTTTCACCCAGCCAACAATATTCAGTTGGCGAGCGGTCTGGGTGGTATAGTAACGAAAACTCACACCCTGCACCCGCCCCGAAACGATAGCATGAAGTCGCTGCATACGGCCTCCTCTCTGGCATTATAGCAAAAAGAAAAACCCCCTGACAGGTCACTTATCAGGGGGTCAGGTTATCGCTGGTTGTTAGTTGAGAAGGGCTGGATCGTCGAAATCGTCATACTCATCGGGATCAATGTCACCATCAAGGTTGAACATCGGGAAGATGGCGTTCTTCGTCAGCATTGCATTTTCAAGCGCTTCTTCCGCCGCTGTCATCAATTCATCGTCATCGTTCTCAACCGCAATATCGACCACATTGTTGAGGACACGCTGCGCCTCTTCTGTACCGATTTCGCCGAGCGACCAGATTGCCATGAGTCGGATTTCGTAATCCTCATCAAAGGCGGCCTGTGTCAGTTCAGGAATGGCTTCGATCATTTCGAGTTGACCGGCAGCCCGCACCGCTTCGAACCGGATTTCCGGGACTTCGCTGTCAAGCTCGGTCTGGACAATATCCTTCCACTGCTCGTCAAACGTACAGCCCATCGCGAAGACGGCGCTTACCTGCATCGCCTCATCGTCATCGTAGTAGGCTTCACGGATCATGTCGCTGACGGATTCGTGGCTGCAATGTGAGATCGATTCAAGGGCGCGGCGTCGCACTTCAAGGTCCTGTTTGTGGTCCCAGAAGTATTCAGCGACAAGCGATTCGGCCTTCTTCGCAAGCTTGTGGTTAAACTCTTCGAGTTCACCTGCCTGGATGAAGCGCCCCAAAGTCGCGACAGCCGCCGCCCGCAGCACCGGATTGTCATCGGCAGCCATGGTCATCATTGTCTCGAAGAACTCCTCAGACATGTCATGCCACAGCAGTTCAATGGCCTGCGCACGAACACTGGCATCCTCGTCATTGAGGGCAAAGCGTGCCACATCATCGAAGGCCATTATATAATCCGACTCGGTGACGTCGGTCAGAATATTCAGCGTCCAGCGCCGTTTAGCGGGTGGAAAGCTTTTCCACGCTTCTTTGAACAGGGCAAAGTCTTCGGGTTCAAGTGCCGCCAGCCGGTAAATCACTGCGGCGGGCAGCGTCGCATCTGTTTCGTTAGCAAGCTGAATTGCTGCTAACACCTCGTGGATGGTCGAGACTTCGGTGCGCGGATCATCGAGATCAGACTCGAAGTCGTCAAAATTGAAAGCACCGTTATGTTCCATAGGTTCTCCTTGTTAGGGCAAGACTATCGGGTCAACAATATCCCAGACTGCAAAAACAATAATCAGGGCAAACAAGAATGCGAATCCGATAAAATGGATGATTGCCTCACGTTCAGGGGCCAGCGGCTTGCCACGCAGCAGTTCCACCAGCACAAACAGGATGCGACCACCATCCAGTGCTGGAATAGGCAGCAAATTCGTAAGCGCAAGGGCGAAACTAATCACCGCCGCAAACCCAATCAGCGGGAAGGGATTGTTTTCTTCCTGACTGCGTTCCACAGTTTCACCAGCAATTTGACCTATACCCACCGGGCTAACTGGTCGAGCCTGTGACGCTGGTATAACGCCCTGTATTACCCGGCTGGGCAGTGTAACAGTCTCAACAACCATAAATTGGAAGCGATCAACAGCGAAATCGAATGCCTCCCCGATGTCGGTCACCGGAACAAATTCGACAACCGAATCGTTGTTGGCAACGCTTATTCCGCCGGTCACACCGATTTCTGCATCCGTGATGCTGATTCCGATTCGCGGCACATCCTCCGAATTGTCCCGATTGGGCACGACTTCAAGGTCAAAAATCTCACCATCGCGAAAGACGGTGAGGGTCATCGGCACTTCATCGTGCTTCTGAGTGAAGTTGACAAGATCGTCCGCAGTGGAAGTGCTAACGGTCGTATCGGCATCACTTGCCTCAAAGATCAGATCATCGGGTTGCAAACCAGCCTCTTTAGCAGGGCTGTCTTCAAGAACGGCCAGCACCAGAACCCGTGTGTTTGGTACATCATCGCCTTCCGTGGTCGGTGTAAAGAGGACGTCTTCGGTTGTGCCATCGTCCCGCTGCACCGTCAGAACCAGTTCACTCTGCCCCTCAGCCACATCACTAAATTCAGCACCTGTAATGACTTTCTCTCCATTGACGTGGGTGATCACATCACCAACCGCCAGTTCTTCGACATCACCGGAGATATTCAGGATGGCAACATTGCCATCGACTATTTCGGGTAATCCTAAAAATGGCAGCAGGAACAGCAGTAGGAAAGCCGTAATCACGTTGAAAATCGCACCGGCGGCAAAAAACCAGATGCGAGCAAGTGGGCCTGCTTCAAAAACGCTTTTGGGGTTTTCGATCCCGCGCTCTTCAATTTCGCTGAGATCTTCCTGGAGTCCTTCGCTGTCCTTAGGACTCATGAAATCTTCGCCGTAAGGACGTACAAAGCCGCCCAGAGGTATCCAATTCAGTGTGTATTCAGTTCCGTCTCTGGTGAAAAGCTTAACGGCACGCGGTGGAATACCGATGCCAAACTCAAGGACGGTAATGCCCACGCTTTTGGCAGCCACCAGATGTCCGAGTTCATGAATGATTACCAGAGGTATCAAGACAATAAAAAATGCGAATACCGCGATTATGAAATCCAAAACGACTTTGCCTCAAAACTTATGCGATTCGAACGATATACGAGCATTATAAACCTATCGAGAAGCGGAATCTAGCCTGCTTAAAGACTGCTAATCTTTCTGGTGGTGTTGATTCAACTACATAGACGCATTATTTGCGCTAAACTCTACCGAAACCGATGAATTCTATACTTTTTCTTACGGAGGTAATCATCATGAGACGTGTACAGGGCAGTATGGGGCGTGCAATAGCGGGCGGTGTAACAGGTAGTGCTCTGCTGGGGGCGGCATCCGTCGCGCAGGGTGGCGATCTGGGTATAGGAATCGTTGTCGGAGCGGTGTTTGGCCTCGTGCTGGGAACTGTGATAGGCTCAATAGTGTTCCTCAGACTCTATCGCAACCCGATTCCTTATTTCATTATCGGCGCGGTAATCGGAGCAGCTCTTATCGCCATTATCACTAATCTGAGTATTGATGTGGAATTAGGCGATGTGGTTGCGCCGGATCTGGTCGGTCTGGGCATTGGTGCGGTACTGGGGGGCATTGTTTCAGTGATTATCAGCCGAGGGATTGCAGATCAACTGACATGAGACGGTTCTGGCGAAAACGATGGCAGCGAGTCCTGGTTATTTTCTTCACAGGATTTGTTGCCTTAAGTAGTTTCTTTTATGTATGGCTTTTTAGAGATTTACCGAGCGTCCATTCGTTGGAAAGTGGTCTGGCACTGCCAAGCACCCGCATCTATGACCGCCATGGACGTCTGCTTTATGAAATCGTCGATCTGTATGGCGGCAGTCACCGGACAGTAAGTCTCGATGATATGGCGGCATGTTTGCCGGAGGCCACCATTGCCACTGAAGATGCCAATTTTTACAGCCATCCCGGCGTGGATGTTGTCGGTGTAGCACGGGCATTCTGGATTAACGTGCGAGGCGGCGAGATTAAAGCAGGAGGCAGCACCATTACCCAACAGGTGGCACGAACCTTATTGCTAACCAAGCTGCCCGGTGAGGAACGTACCGTCAAACGCAAACTGAGCGAGACTATTCTCGCCGTTCAACTGACTCACGAATACAGCCGGGACGAAATTCTGGAGTTGTATCTCAATCAAACGTATTATGGAAATCTGGCCTATGGGGTAGATGCAGCCTCACGCATCTACTTTGGCAAGTCACCCGACAATTTGAGTCTGGCGGAATGTGCCATGCTGGCAGGCTTGCCACAGGCCCCGGCGGAATATAATCCTCTGACCAATTTTGAGGTTGCTAAAGAGCGGCAGAAAATTGTGCTGGACCTCATGGTAAAGCACGATTACATCAGTGAGGACGAAGCCCAAATTGCCGGGGACGAGCAGTTGACGTTCGGCAGTGAACCTTTTTACATTAATGCACCCCACTTTGTGGCCGCCGTGTGGACGCAGCTTGAGCGTGAATACGGAGATTTGCTGTTGTCAGGTGGTCTGGAAGTAACTACCACGCTTGATCTGGACTGGCAGCTTACTGCCGAAGACATTGCGCGACGCCACCTGTTTGCCCTCAACAACCCGCGTGATGGCTCTCCACCGAAAAATGCCCGTAATGCGGCGCTGGTAGCCATTGACCCATACACAGGTCAAATTTTGACGATGCTGGGCAACCCGGATTATTTCGATGAGGGGAATGATGGCAATGTCAATGCGGCACTCGCCCTGCGCCAACCGGGATCGGCCCTCAAGCCGTTTACCTATGCTGCCGCTTTTAACCCTGAGCGTGAAAATCCGTACACGCCCGCCTCAATGATTCTGGACATCAAAACACCCTTCGTCACGAAGAAGCTAGAAAGTTATACACCATCCAACTTCGGTCTGGTGGAGCATGGCCCGGTGTTAATCCGTGAGGCGCTGGCATCCTCATATAATATTCCGCCCGTTGTGGTGCTGGATGACATCGGCGTCAATGAACTCATTGACCTGACAACCCGGCTCGGCATCGAAAATCTGACCGATTCCAGCCGCTACGATCTTTCCCTGACGCTGGGTGGTGGCGAGGTTCGCCTGCTGGACTTAGCCGCTGCATTCGCCGCGTTCCCGAATCTGGGGCAGCGAATTGAGCCGGTGTATATCCTCGAAATCAAATCACCTGACGGCGAAGTTATCTATGAATGGGAACCGCCGCTGCTTGGCTCACTGGAAATTGACCCGCGCGTGGCTTTCTTGATTAACAGCATTCTTTCTGATAACAATGCCCGGATTCCCTCGTTTGGCACGGCCAGCCCACTGAATATCGGGCGTATCGCTGCTGCCAAGACCGGTACCACCACCGACTTCCGCGATAACTGGACCGTCGGCTATACACCCAATCTGGTAGTGGGCGTATGGGTAGGCAACGCCAACAACACGCCGATGTACAACGTAACGGGCGTGTCAGGAGCCGGACCCATCTGGAACGAGTTTATGCGTACCGTACTTGATAATCAGCCGGAATTAAGTTTTGAAGTGCCCGATGGGCTGGTCCGCGCTCAGGTCTGTGCGACATCGGGCCTGCTGCCGACAGAAGCCTGCTCCAACCGCGTCTGGGAATGGTTCATAGAAGGTACTGTACCTACTGAAGAAGACCATCTATGGCAGCTTTTTGAGATTGACAGCCGGACGGGTGAGTTAGCAACTGAAGAGACGCCCGAAGAATTCCGCACCCAGCGAGCATATCTGGTGTTGCCACCGGAAGCACGGCAGTGGGCAGCCCGCGAAGGCATTGAACCGCCACCCGGCGATGCTGTTCTAGTGTCTCGTTTCGGGGAAGATAGTGAAGTGCGCCTGCTGGCCCCGGATTCGTACACGACCTTTCAACTCACGCCACTAATTCCCTATGAAAACCAGCGCATTTTGCTGTCGGTGGTAACGCCAATCAATACGGACTCCATCACCTATGAACTTGACGGCGAACCAATCGCCAGTCTAGAAGACTATCCTTTTGAATTCTGGTGGGAACTCACACCGGGCCAGCATGAACTAACGGCTATCGCAACCTTAACGAATGGTGATACACTGCTGAGCAGGCCAGTACCGTTTCGGGTGGATTCATATGTCCCCCCGGCACTGCGCCCGGCAAGTGGTCCCGCAGAATAGATAAAGGTCAGATAGATCATGCGAGAATATGTCGCCATCATTGGGTTGGATGAACGTGAGTCGGAAGAAATTCGCGACAGTCTGGATGTCTGGGCGATTTCACATATGGTCCTCCCCAAAATTATGGTTAACGATGGGCAACTGTGGGTAGAAGCGCCGAATGGGCCGCGTCTGGTACCCGCCAACAAGGTTGTTTATCATGGCATTTTCGAGAATGATCTGAATTTTATGGTCGGGCTGGCGCTGTGGGGAGGGCCTTGCCTGCCCAATCCCCGCGCCATGATGGACTGTCGAATGAAACTGCCCGGTCTAGTCCGTGCCTTGAAGTTGACCCGCTTCGGTCATCCACGTGGTTATGCGTCGCCCTATGCGATGATAACGTCCGAAGAGGAGCGTGTTGCCAAATGGGGCAACTGGCACTGCGGTGAGAACAAGGAGCGATTTACTGGAACATGGACCGCCTCTGAGGAGAGCATCATTGAGCCGTTTTTCGCGGGTCAGGCGGTGCGTGTGGTTATCATCGGCGACCAAGCGTGGCAAATCTGCCTGCAAGGTGATGATTGGCTGAAGTCCATACACCATGACACTGCTGATTTTATGGACATTGACGACGAACTGCTGGAAGACACGGAAAACATCCGGCAGGGCTTCGGGCTGGAAATCATCGCCAATGACTATATCGTCACAGATAACGGCAAAAAATACCTGCTCGAAGTCAATCACATTCCAAATGTGACACGCTTCCCGGAAATGTGGGAAGCCTATCGTGATTATGTGATTGAGTGGGTGGCGAATTGAGCCTGATAGTTACAACTATATACGACAAAATGTGGGGACTCATGGCAGTCCCCATTTTTATTTACACAACAGGCAAATGCACAGCCTCATCATATGCCGGAATCGGTTCGTAATCATTAATGCCGGGGACAGTTTCCCCACGCAGCAAAAATGGTGCCTGATGATCGGGATTGGTCATGTGGGTGATGGTTGGGATGTAACGAATCGTCAGTCCGCGCCGCCAGCGATCAGAGTTGTTTGGATTTGAGCCGTGAACGATGTTCGGGTTGTGGATGGAGACATCGCCCGGTTTCAGGATAATGTCCACTGCATCAGTATCGTCAATGGTCGCCGGGTCAATGGTCAAGCCGAAGAGATATTCATCCTTTGAAATGGATTTCATCTCGGCAGTGGATAGGAGTTTTGCATTCTGAGTTCCCGGCAATACACGCATACAACCGTTCTCCGGCGTCACCTCATCCAGCGACAACCAGAATGTAATGACCTGCACCGGCTCCAGCGGCCAGAACGACCCGTCCTGATGCCAGGGCACAGCGCGTCCAGTATGGGGCGGCTTGGCAATATAGTGGGTGGCAAACAGGGCGATGTTGGGACCGATGAACTGTTCGGCAATGTCCAGCAAGCGGCCATCGCTCACCAGATGCAGCCAGAATGGGTCCATCTTCACCACACCCGTCCCTAAATCCTCGTATTTCACATCTGGATTTTGATTTTTGAGCCATTCGATGTGGTTCCGTGCCTGCGCGACCAGCTCACTGTCCAGCACATTGGGCACTATCACATAGCCATCACGCTCAAATTGTTCAACAATATTCATGAAATATCTCCCCTGATAACGATTCCGTTAAAAGCATAGTCAACGACTCTGAAACCCTCTTGCGCATCATTGACGTTTTTTTGTGCTATATTGATGTAAAAAGTGAATGATCTCCGATGCGATTACTGGCCCGGAACGTTTTCAACACCCCATCTGAAGCAAACTACGCTTTCTATACGTCATTCCGTGACATCACCACAATCTTACACTGCCATGATTTCTATGAGTTTTTTCTCATTGCCGATGGGCAGATTATCCATTGCGTCAATGGCGAAGAGCAACCACTCCAGCAGGGCGCTTTTGTTTTCGTCAGACCGGATGATGAACACGCTTATCAGGGAGCCGGAGATAGTGATTGCCAGCTAATCAATCTGGCATTTCTTGCCGGGACGTTACATGCACTGTTTGATTATCTGGGAGAAGGATTTTATCCGCAGCGATTACTTGACAGCCCTATGCCGCCCATGATTCAATTGACTTTACAGGATACACAGCAGGTCATCGCCCGCCTAGACGGTCTTAACCGCATTGCTGGCGATAATACTGATTACCAACGAACAGCACTGCGTATTTTGCTGTTTGAGCTGTTCACATGGCTGTTTGCGCCTGCAACTTCACCCTATCGCCAATCGGGTATCGAATGGCTGGATGAGCTTGTCCAGACAATGCACCAACCCGACCATTTTGTGGAAGGTGTTGCAAGGATGCAGGCTCTAGCAGACTGTTCATCTGAACATTTATCACGGGTTTTCAAGTCAAATTTCGGCATCACGCCCACCGAATTTGTCAATGAGGTGCGCTTGAATTATGCAGCAAACATGCTGGCGAATTCAGACCGCGACATCATCTATATTGCAATGGAAGCGGGCTTTGGCAATCTAAGTCATTTTTATAAACTGTTCAAAGAGAACTTCAAAACAACGCCGAAAGCATACCGGCAGACCCAACAACGATCATTGATACCGTAGCGGGAGACACGCCATGAACGACAAACAGTTTTTTCTCTCCAAACATGATTTTGAACCGGCCTACTTGGCCCTTTATCGTTCCGGCGAACTTCAGCGACGTGCCAGGGAAGCGATTGCGGCGCTGGAAAATTGCCAGGTGTGCCCGCGTGACTGCAAGGTGAACCGCATCGAAAACAAAACGGCGGCTTGCAAGACCGGTCGTTATGCGCGGGTCGCCAGCTATTTCCCCCATCGCGGCGAGGAAGATTGTCTGCGCGGCTGGCGCGGCAGTGGCACAATCTTCTTTTCATGGTGCAATTTGCGCTGCGTGTTTTGCCAGAATTACGACATCAGTCAGGAAGAAGCGGGAATTGTCGCCACCCCACAGATTCTGGCAGGAATGATGCTGGAACTGCAAGGATTGGGCTGCCACAATATCAATTTTGTCACCCCCGAACATGTCGTGCCGCAGGTGCTGGAAGGGCTGGTCATCGCCATTGAGCAGGGCTTACGCCTACCTATCGTGTACAACACATCAGCCTACGACTCGATGGAAAGTCTGCACTGGATGGATGGTATTGTGGACATTTATATGCCGGACTTCAAGTTCTGGAACGAGCGGCTTTCACTGCAATATCTGAAAGCCAAAGATTATCCTGAAGTCGCCCGCCGCGTTGTGACCGAAATGCACCGTCAGGTAGGCGATTTAAAACTGGATGAAGATGGCATCGCCAAACGCGGTGTGCTGGTGCGTCATCTGGTCATGCCGGGCAATATCGCCGGGACCAATGAAATCATGCAGTTTCTGGCAGGCATTTCACCCGACATGTACGTCAACGTCATGGGCCAATACTATCCCTCCGGAAAAGTCAGTGAGGAAAAATACAGCGACATCAACCGCCGGGTAACATCCAGAGAAGTGCGCGATGGTAGACAGGCTGCGCTGGATGCCGGATTATGGCGCTTGGATGAGCGACGACAGTTTGCTTTTTAGGCAAAAAGATCATTTCCTGACATGTTCTGTCAAGGTTATACTGTTCAGAGAGTCAAGGAGATGATTTTATGCGGGCGGACCGGCTGCTTTCGATGATGCTGATGCTGCAATCCCAGCGGCGGATGACAGCACAGGAACTTTCCAGTGAACTTGGCGTATCGGAGCGAACGATTTACCGCGATGTCGAGGCGTTGAGCTTCGCCGGGATTCCGGTTTACACACAAACAGGAATCAACGGCGGGATTTTTCTTGATGAAGCCTATCGGGTATCGCTGGCGGCACTCAATAAACATGACATTCAGGCCCTGTTTGTCGCAAGTGGTCAGAGTCCGCTGGATGATCTGGGGCTGAAATCAGACAATGCACTGCTTAAACTGCTCTCCATGCTGCCTGCCATGCATCGTGATGAAGCTGGTTACATCCGCCAGCGCCTCTACATTGACCCCACCAACTGGTTCACCGACGACGAGCCACCGCAATCTTTACCGCTCATGCAAGCAGCAGTCTGGGATGATCGCCGGGTCGAAATGGATTACCAGCGCGGCGACGGCAGCGCGACTCATCGCATTGTGGATGCCTATGGGCTGGTCGCGAAAAACAATGTCTGGTATCTGGTCGGGCGTAAAAGCGACGGAGAATTTCGCACCTATCGTGTATCCCGCATCAAAGAGGCAGAACTGGTCAGCGGGAGATTTGAACGTGAGCTGGATTTTGATCTGGTGGACTACTGGGTCTGGAAAAGAATATTTGTGCAAGAAGGCGTTGCGCCCCTGCCCCAGTCGTTCCATCCAACGGCGACCAACGTGCCGCCGGTCCACCCGCGCC
>JAKEEQ010000514.1 GCA_022616515.1 Chloroflexota bacterium
AGTGTGGATAGGGGGAGTAGCAATAGCACTAAGCCGATTCCCAGCAGAGACCGTCTAAACGCGGTGATGTGCTGTTCCATTTTTCACCTTCCTAATTCCTGGACTGGGCTTTCGCCTAAAGAGTACTGATTTTTGAGCGAACCAACAATGTATTAGACTCGTGATCTACCATCTGCTGTGCAAGGACCAACCGCCACATCATCACCTGAATTGATACGATTTGCTGAAACTGTCAACGGGCGTTATGGGTTCGACTGTACACCAGTGTCTCTGTCGAAAGCCGCTAACTACTCACGCGATAAGCGTTCGACGGGTTTGCCGCGTGCGACAACAAAGTGATCGAAGTCGCGGGCCACATACGTATTCGGGAAAACTTCCTGCGCCTCGTTCCTGACCGCCCATTCCGCATTACGCCGCGAAATATGCGTCAGGATGAGCGTTTGCACGTTGGCATCCGCCGCCAGTTGGGCGGCCTGTTTGGCGGTGATATGTCCCACCGCCGCCGCCATCTCCGCTTCTTCTTCCAGATAGGTGGCCTCAATCACGAGGCAGTCCGCATCCTGCACGTAGGGTATCAGCGATTCCGTCTCTCCCACATCACCGATGACAACCAGTTTCGCTCCCGCTATCTTCTCACCTAGCACATCATCCGGTCTGATGACAGTCCCGTCGGGCAGGGTAATCGGTTTTCCAGCAACCAGCATTCCTCGTTGCGGGCCGGATGGTACACCCAACGCCTCGGCTTTGTCGACGTTGAAGGGACGATGACTGGCCTGTTCGAAAACAAAGCCAAAACAACCCGCCCCGCGATGAATAACCGGAATGGCCGTTAATGTCATCTGTTTATCTTGAATGATGATGTCGTTAGGGCGTAGTTTATACATATCAATGGGAATGCCGGGGCGCTGACCACCAAAGACAACGCCGTAAATCAACTCCGCGACTCGCTGAAGAGTGGTTTCGCCGCCGTAAATCTCAATGCCTTCGATGCCATCTTCCCAGCGCACAAAAGTTGAAATCAGGCCACCCAGCCCCAGAATGTGGTCCAGATGACCATGTGTCAGCAAAATGCGATTGAGACGGCGGAAACCCATACCGCTTTTCAGGATTTGCCGCTGTGTACCCTCGCCACAGTCAATCAGAAAACGATACTCGCTGGCGAGGACCATTTGCGCAGCGAGGCCACGATAAACACTGGGGGCCGATGCAGAAGTGCCCAGAAACACGATTTCAAACATGAAGCCTCATCTTTCAGCGGAATGCACAACCTGAAAGGGATTATCAATCAGGATATACGTACCACGCGGGATGACTTCGTCATAGACCTGCTGCTGGTTGACGGGCAGGCCCTCATACACGCCCAGCGTCAACAGATATTCGCTGGGGCGCAGGCTGGGCGGCAGAGTCAGAAAACCAACCTGCACCACAATATCGCCCGGTTGCAGGCGCGAATTATCGACGGCAAAGCTGTTGATTTCGGTATAAGGGCTGGCCTGTGGAATGTCGTGCAGGCGAATAAATACCCCGACATCATCCTCAATCAGGTCATCGACGAGCCAGTAGGTAGTGAGAGCCAGCACATCGCCGGGCACGTAGACCACATCGGCGGGCAGCGGCTCGTATCCCAGAAAACTCAAATTGCCTTCAAAATCGACCGGAAGCTGTACGCTTTCTAAATTGCCCGCCAGATCACGCGGATAATAGACCGTCTCAACCACACGGGCCGATGCGACACGATCACTAATCTGGCTGGGCGCATCCAGTTCCCAGCGTACACTGATCCCATCTTCGCTCACAATATCGTCCTGTGGTTCCGCCAGCCGAAACCAGCGCAGCATAGGAGCAGCGACGACATTCAAATCAAGCGTGTCGGTAAACAGGATTTGCATCGACTCTTGGCTGCCGTTGATGAGCACAAGATCGGTGCGGCAGTCCGAAATGCGGTATTGGAGATTTTCGCGATGCAGCATCCACTCGATAATCTGTGCATCCGAAACGGCCTCACCAAAACGCGACACCGGCGTTTCATCGAAACGGGTGTTGCATACCAGTATTGATTCGGCATCGTTATCGAGGCTGTCGAGATAGCGGGCCACTCGCCCGAGGTTGGCGTTATACGAGAAACTGGTGTCGTCGCGCTCGGCCCAATCATTAAAGATAAAGTTGGCATTGCGTACGGTCAGGATAATGAAACCAGCGATGATGACTGCGACTGCCAGACGCCCGGCAAAGGGTACGCGCCCCCGCAGCCCAACCAGTCGTAGGGGATAATTGTCGGCATCAGTCACAAGATTGACGATCTCAACCGCACCATTGCCAATCAACATGTAGGTGGCTGGCAGGGCAAAAACCAGCATCGTGTAATCCGGTCCACCGTCCAGCCACATGTCGGGCACCAGACTCACCCCGGCAAAGGCCAGCAGTAAAAAGTAATTGGGCAAATGACGCCGCCGGATGACAATCCAGATGCCCACCACCAGCAAGACTGGCTCGATTAACTGGATAACCGGCAGTCCCGGCACATTATGGGCCGGATTATGGTCGCCTTCAAGGAAGAAAGCCAGCACCGTACTTCTGATCGATTCAAGAAAGGCGACGACACTGGATGGGCGTTCTGCGACAAAAATGTAGGGACCACTGATGGTCCAGTTGCGCAGCACCGAAATAACATATGGGATACCCAGAATAAGGGCCATCAATAGAGCATAACCGCTGTTCCACCATACCTCACGGGCCAGCGCACCGTTTACCCGCCGCCCAAGCTGCACACCGAATAAAAATACGGCGATGCCAGCCAGAAATCCGGTGGGATGGGCATAGGCGGTGAGCGCCACACTGACACCGAGCAGGGTATAAGCAGCGGTGGTCGGGTGGAAATAATAGATGCGGCGGCGCAAATGATAAGCCTGTGTGACTGCCCACATCACCAGCAGCACCAGACATGGCAGCAGGACATGGTGCGTCACCGTGCGCGAGAGCAGGCTGTGCCACAGCGAAATCGTCATGGCAATCGTGGCAACATACGCTTTCGGTGTACCGAAAAGGCGCTGGGTGACTTTAAAAAGCAGCGTCAGCGTCAATATCCCCAACCAGATTGACAGGGCGCGATACCCCACAAGTCCATCACCAACAAAGCGAGTAATGGTTACGGAAAGGGCATAATAGATGCTTTCTACCCCGCGTTCGTCGCCAACATCGAAGAAAAGATAAATCGTCCCTTCGCGGATAGTTTCGATAATACGAATGCCGGTGATTTCTTCCTGAGAAAAACCACCGGGCACTTCGGTAATATCCCCGAAGCGGAACGCAAAACCAGCAATGAGAATGAGTGCGACGAGAATCGAGTGTCGGGACACGTGGAAGCCTTCCTATAGGGCGGTTGCCACAGCCGTAAAAATTAATACCAATCCGCCCAGACCCATTTGCAGCCACGTAAGCTTTGCTTCCCGTGCCAGAAGTGCATCCAACTCGTTCGGCTTACCCTTACTGGCAAGCATCATTGCCCGTTCCAGGGCAGGCATCACACCAAATTGCAACACCAGCAGCACCACAATCATGCCGCCAAAGGCAATATGCTTGAGAAGTATTGCAACTGACCATGTATTCTCGATGACCAGCAGCCCCTTGTAGTTGGCATCCGCCGACATCTGGATGAGGCCCGTGCCTAGCAGCGTGACGAGACTCAAATTGGCGATTGGGCGAAATCGTTTCTGCAAGTTTAACAGCAATTGGCGATTTTCGTTATGGTTGGTTAGGGTGCGACGTGCTTCGGGATAGACCAGCAGGCTAAAAATCAGGAGGCCACCAAGCCATACAACGGTGGCAATAAGATGGATAAAGTAACTAGCCGTCAGCAGCAGGTTCATCGTCATCCTCTATGATGGGGTTGCCGGATGGATCACGGGCCGGGTGGTCATAATCCGGGTTGGTGGAGATTTTCCGCATTTCGACCAGTGCCGCATAGGCCGGACGAGTATCCATCAACCAGGGCGCGGGTGCCGGGGTACCGATGGCCCACCAGTACTGCTCGTCGTCCTCGGTCCAGTGCGGGGCAGGCAGATAAATGGCCGATACCAGCCCCACCCAGGGACGCCAGTTTTCAGCAGCATAGCGATAAGCCCGCGCCAGATAATCGGCCTGCTCCTCCAGACTCACGGCAAACCAGTGATACGATGATTCGGGACGCGGGTCGATGGTCCAGCCCATTTCCGTGATGGCAACCTGTGTTTCACTGTCTCCACTGGCAACCATAATAGCACGCATATGTTCCACATGACGAAAAGTCTGCCAGCGCAGGCCGCCCTTATCAACGACCGTCTGCGGGTCCGTTTCCGGCGCATATTTAAAACCGGGGGCATGCAGGCCCAGCACATCAAAATGGCGAGGAAATGCCTGCGTTTCGTAGAGCTTCCATAAATATTCGTCATCGGGCATCGCGGTCAGATCACGGGTACCTGTTGGTGAAAGCCCGGCGGTGATGATGATGGCGTCCGGGTCGGCTTCGCGGATGGCGGTCGAGCAGGTGGCGAGAAGCTGCACATAACCCGATGGGCTGGGCGGATAACCACCCCATTCGCGATTCAGGTTTGGCTCGTTCCAGATCTGGTAGGCATCAATCCGGCCTTTGTAGCGCGTCGCAATGGCACTGCATAATTCACGCAGGCGGCGCAGGTTAAAGGGGGCGTTTTCATAAGGCACGTCCTGCCGGACCGCCCACTCCGGGGCGTGATCAATGCGAGCCACAACCTTGATGCCCTTTGCGCTAATGTCTTCCATCATGGCATCGGCCTGCTGCCAGTGATAGCGGTCATTGATGGGTAAGTTCAGGTCCAGTGGCTCCGGCTCAAGGTCAGCCCATGCGAAACTCTGGCGCACATGGCTGAACTGCATGATGTTCATCGAATCCAGCATATGATTGCGGCTGAGGCCATCCCACCACATAAAACCGTGAATGCCATATGTCAGTGACGGAAAATGGTGCGAATCGTCTACATTAACTGCGTCCGGGGCTAATTCGGTTGGATTGCCGTAATCGGGAGGGGAACCATAAGGCAAACTGGACGAAGGCGTTTCGGTGTCATCGGGCCTGTTGATGATATAAAAGGCAGCCACAGCGATAATAATGATGGTTACAAGTGCAGCAATCCGGCGTTTCATACACGTTCACCTTACAACAAACAGCGGGGGTCATTGCTAACCCCCGCCCTTCAGGACTATAGAAATTGATGAAGGTTGGTGCTACTCGCGTCCACGGAAATCCATCTCGCTGATGGGCAGCCATGCCGGAGCCGCTCGATCTGCCGCGCCCGATCCATCTCTATGTCGGCCGCGTGGCGGTCGAGAAGAACATCGCGGCGTTCCTCAATCTGCGCCTGCCGGGCTCCAAGG